>NZ_NFHY01000018.1:0-66789 GCF_002161525.1 Drancourtella sp. An57 | reverse complement strand
TATTGCTTTAAGAGGTGGCTCTCAACAGCGGATTCACCTTCTCATATGGGTGGCTCCGACATTCGGAATGGGTGGCTCTATGCAACGGATTGAGTGGCTCCGAAGTCACGGAATACTCATTTTCGAATCTCCTTGTATTTCTGCCTCTGACAAATGGGTTAAGTGAGGGGATCTTTAAAGAATAAAAAAGATAAGAGTGGATCTGGTTGATAAGAATAAAATTTATTTCTTTTTGCCCCTGTATAATAGCCACTCCCGGTTACGTTAAGTGAGGGGGTAGATATTATAGAGCAAGATCCACCCGTGTTAAGCGGTTATGCCATTCCTGGTAATCCTTTAACTTACAGGTTGAGCTCTTGATGGGGATTTTTCCAGAGCAAGATCCACCCCGTAATACACTATCGTGTTTTCCTGTGTAGGGCTCTTGCTTGGGATTTCGATTCCCCATACCCTCGATGATCTGCCGATTTGGCAGATATTGGCGTCCACTGGAAAGTGGGACGCAGCACAAAAGGTAGATTCCGGCAGGACTGCCGGTTCTCCCCTTTGTGGTGTTACTGAAGTAACTGAAAGAAAGGAGATGAAGTCATGAGAAAAAGGAGAATGGAACAGGAACTGAACCATCCGCGTTTTGTCGGAGTCCGGCTTTCGGATATTGAGCTGGAACTTCTGGACAGGAAGGCGGAGATCCTGGGGGTGTCCAGATCCGAATGCCTGCGGAAACTTTTGGTGGAAAAGGAGATCGTGCATCGAGTAGAAGTGGTCGCCGATATGGAAGAACTGCGAAGTCTGGTGGGGGCATATGGAAAGATCGGTGTGAACCTGAATCAGATCGCACGGTACTTCAATACGGGCGGAGAACGCTCTCTGGCTATGGAGGATGAAATCCGTCACTGCATCGCGGAATTGTTCGCACTCAGGGAAGTGGTGTTGAAGATGGCAGGGGATTTTGAACGGGATTATCGGGGCGGTTAAAGTAGTCCAGATGAATTGTTCCAAAATGATACCGAAACACGACCAAACAGCGTTTTCTGCCGTCAGACAGGATAAACCCCAGGTAAATATATTTGAAGTCAAAAAAGCCTGCCGTAAAGGGCAAAAAATGCAAAAAATGATACCGAAACGCGACCATATTTCGCTGTCCTGTACCAAGTACTGGCAGGATGGCAGGAAGGAGGAATGTCTGTGCCGAGAATGAGCAAGAAAAGGAAACAGGAATTGGCCTTTTTTCTCAATGAAAGAGGGCGCATCGCCCACAATGACACCTGCAGGAAATGTGTCGGGGACTGCAAGCAGAGTTTCCGGACTGTGATTGTCTGTTGCCCCTGTTATGAATCCAAGCGAAGCCGCCGGCGGAAAATCAGACAGAAACAAAAGGATGGATGTGAAGAATAGAGACCAGATGGAATATTTGACAGAGCGGACCCTGATCAGAGATTTCATCCCTTACCCAAGGTTTCTGCTGGATATGAAACTGACTCAGACAGCCAGGATTCTGTATGCCCTGTTGCTGGATCGGTCTAAGATTTCAAGGAATAACGGATGGAAGAATGAAAAAGGGTATATTTACGTGATTTACCCAATCATGGATTTGGCACAAGTGTTGGAAAAGAGTCATATGACCATTAAGAAAGCTTTGAATGAACTGGAAAATGCCGGACTTTTAGAAAGACAAAAGCAGGGATTTTCAAAGCCCAATCTGCTGTATGTCAGAATTCCGGCAGAGGGAAAGAAAAGTGTCCCTGTGAAGGAAAGAAAACTATCCCCCATAGGGAAAGAAAAAGATACTTATGAGGGAAAGAAAACTGTCCCTGTGAGGGATAGAAAAGTATCCCCTAATAAAATGAGTAATAGTCAAATGATATATAGTCAAATAAATAAAGAGAGAGAAGCACGCTCTGCCTATGGCGAATATCACAATGTGTTTCTCTCCGAAACAGAATATGGAGAATTGAAACAGGAGATCCGGGAATTAGACAGGCTGATCGAGGAGCTGTCCAGTTATATGCGTTCCAGCGGAAAGCAATATGCTGATCATGCCGTTACCTTGAGAAGATGGGCAGAACGGTCAGCCCCGGTAAAAAACATTCCGGATTATACCTGCAGTGAGGAGGACAGTCTATGAACAAGCTGGTAGAAGAAACAGTAAAGAACATGATGCAGCCGGGAGAAAGAACTAGGGAGGATTACATCGGAGAAGACGGGCTTCTGTATTGTGGACAATGCCATGAACCGAAGGAGGCTTATTTCGATCAGGAAAAAGTCGGAGTTTTGGGAATAAAAAACATCCGCGTGAATGTGAGTGCCGGAGGCAAAAGAGAAAAGAAGAGGAACAGTACCGGGAACAGCAGCGCCACGAAGCTGTAGTCAGAGAATTGAAGGAACATTGTTTCTCGGATAGATCCATGAAGGAATGGACATTTAAGAATGATAAGGGACTTTCCGAAAATACCGTGCTTGCAAAGCTTTATGTGAAAGACTGGGAAACAATGAAGGCGGAAAATACAGGATACCTCTTCTGGGGAGCAGTGGGAACCGGAAAAAGTTTTCTGGCGGGCTGTATTGCCAATGCACTGTTGGAACAGGAGATAGCAGTGCGCATGAACAATTTTGCGGAAGTGCTGAATGATCTGTCTGCTAATTTTTCAGAGAAGAACACATACATAAAAAATCTGTGCAGAGTTCCGTTGCTGATTCTGGATGATTTTGGAATGGAGCGGGGAACAGAGTACGGACTGGAACAGATCTATGCGGTGATTGACGGCAGATATCGGAGTGGGAAGCCCCTGATTGCGACGACCAATCTGACACTGCAGGAGTTAAAGAATCCGCAGGATATAGCACATGCCAGGATTTATGATCGGTTGCTGGAGATGTGCGTGCCGGTTCAGTTTAAAGGTGAGAGTTTTCGAAAACGTACGGCTCAGGAAAAGCTGGGGCGGATGCAGAAAAGAATAAAGGAGGAGATGAGGTAAATGAGACAGACAAAAGAAAGAGAGAGCAACTGCCGTCTGGCAGTGGATATTGAAGGTCTGGCCGCTATGCTTTCCTGCGGACAGATGACTGCAAGGAAGATTGCGGAAGATGCGGGAGCCCGGATCACCATCGGCCGCCGGGTATTGTATTCCGTACAGAAAGTGGAAAAATACCTGGAAGCAATAGCGGAATAGAGGAACACGGATGTGCGTGGGGTTGGTTTTGTGCTATACTTTTCATAGACAGGACAAGACCATTTCCCACAACAGGGAGGTGTGAGTATTACAGAAGTAACAGTTCAGCACGCGCCATTCGCAAAACCGCACTTACGTGCTAATGATGGCTGTCGCCATTGTTTTGCTCATTCACGGGCGCTCATCACATCTGGATGTCAGTCACCGGATTTTTATGCAAGCATAAATCCGTCTCCTGGCATCAGATGGCTGAACTGTTCCAGAAAGGAATGGTTTTGTGGCAAGAAAAGACAATAGAGGAAGAAATCTGAGGACCGGGGAATCCCAGCGCAAGGATGGACTCTATATGTACCGGTACAAGGATGAACGGACCGGCAGACGCCTGGCCGTTTATTCTCCGGATCTGGCTGAACTCAGGAAAAAAGAAAAAGAGATTGAGAAAGACCAGAGCGAAGGAATTCTGACCGATACCCAATTCAAGAATATGACTCTCAATGATTTGTTTGAAATCCACATGGATACCAGAAAGCTGGCAGAGAGTACACAGGCCAATTACAGAAGGATGTGGAACAGTCTTGTAAGGAATGAACTCGGACAGATGAAAGTGGTACAGGTAAGACCATCTCATGTACGCCTGTTTTATTCTCGGCTGAGCAAACAGAAATATTCCCACAGTACCATCAAGTTTCTCCATAATATGATCTTACCGAGCTTTGAGGTGGCTGTAGATGACGATATCATCCGGAAGAATCCGTCCAAGAGAACGCTGGGAGACTATGGAGAACCGGAAAAGAAACGCACCGCCCTGTCCTTTGAGCAACAGAAAAATCTGCTGAACTATGTAAAGAACAGTGAGGTATTCCATATCTATCTGCCGCTTTTGCAGGTGATGATCGGAACGGGACTCCGATGTGGAGAACTGATCGGTCTTACCTGGAAGGACGTAGATCTGAAGACCAGAACTGTATACGTGAATCATCAGCTGATCTATAAGAACTATGGAGACGGGTGTGATTTTCATGTGACAATGCCGAAGACAGAAGCCGGGATCCGGGAGATACCCATGAGCAAGATGGTGGCAAAAGCCTTTGAGACCCAGAGACGGCTGAATTTTCAGATGGGAATTCCAAGGGATGTGAAAATCGAAGGGCTTTCGAATTTCGTATTCATGAGCAGGAGCGGGCGTCCTATGATGCCCACTACCGTGAACTTTATTCTCCGGGATATTGTGAAGGCGTATAACGAGGAAGAAAATGAGCGGGCAAAGCGGGAGAGGAGAAAGCCAGAAGAGCTGCCTCATATTTCCGCCCATATTCTCAGACATACGGCCTGTACCCGGATGGCAGAGACAGATCTGGATATGAAGGTCGTTCAGTATGTGATGGGACATGCGAATATTAGTGTCACGATGGAAGTTTATAACCATATCACAGACCGGTCCAGGATTGAAAAAGAGATTGCGAAGATGGATCTGGTTCAAATCATGTGACCGGATTTTCAGTCTCCAAATCAGAGATTTTTGATTTCCTTGGAGTGAAAATTGCAAAAAAATCAGATTTTTCTGCTTTTGATGGTGTAGTAAATTAACTCAGATTTCCTTGAATTTACAGGGGATTTTGGAGGTCCCCGATTCTGAAATTGGTGTAGAAATGGTGTAAAAATGGTGTAGTAAGCCATTTTTTGAAAAAATTAAAAAATTGGAAAGCCCGAAAAAGCCCGTAAAATCAAGCTTTTTTGAGGTTTTCCAAAAAAATTATTAAAAAAATTAGCACTCACCTCTTGACGCTGCTAATAATAAGTGCTATATTACAACTAGAACAAAGGAAGAGATGAAGATCTCGAAAGAAAGTTGTTCGATTTCAACACTTCGGATTTCTCCGATAGTGCTAAAATAAAATGAATTGTCATAAAGAAAGGAGACATGACTTATGATGATGCCTAGTATTTTTGGAGAAAACTTATTTGATGACTGGATGGATTTCCCATTTGATGATGATTTCTTTGGAAAGAGAAACCCGTTGTATGGAAAACACGCAAAGAACATGATGAAGACAGATGTCAGAGAGACAGATGATTCTTACGAAGTAGATATTGATCTCCCTGGATTTAAGAAAGACGAGATCAATGCCCAGCTGAAGAATGGATATCTTACCATTTCTGCAGCGAAGGGACTGGATAAAGACGAGAAGGATAAAAAAGGTAACTACATCCGCAAGGAGCGTTATGCAGGCAACATGAGCAGAAGCTTCTACGTAGGAGAGAATGTTACTCAGGAAGATGTTCATGCGAAATACGAAGACGGTATCCTGAAACTGACAGTACCGAAGAAAGACCAGAAAAAAGTAGAAGAAGCATCGCACATCGCGATCGAGGGCTAATAAATCATGCGGGCGGCCGAAAAGGCCGCCCCTTTTTGTTCCCACCTTCTGTCAGGAAAACGGGCGAAACTGTACAGGATTCCTGCTGGTATCTTTTCACGAAAACAGGTAAAATGAAGACAGAAAACATCAGGAGGAACAGTTATGAATTTAGGAAATAATCTGTATCAGGCAAGGAAAAAGAAAGGGCTGTCTCAGGAGGATGCGGCTGAGAAGCTTGGTGTGAGCAGGCAGACGATCTCCAAGTGGGAGACAGACGAGACGCTTCCGGATATCCGCCAGGCAAAGCAGCTTTCGATGTTGTACGGTCTTTCGCTGGATGAGCTGATTTCATTTGATGTGGAAATGCAGGAGATTCAGGATGTGATCGACCGGATGAGTGACGAGGTGACAGAAAAGATCGACTGGACAAAAGCGTGGAGTAAAAAGTATCCGATTCTGGCGTCCTACCAGAAAGAGGTGGACATTTCGTATTATGCGGAAGAGTTGTGCAGGCTCTTGATCCGGATGGAAAAAGAATATGGATATAATGAGCTGGATTCCATGCTGGTGCTGAAAGATATTCTGGCAAGAGTGTGGAAGAACAGAGGAAAAAAGAATTCCGGGAAATAGATGATGAAAACGCAGGGCAGGCAGCGGACGATGATAGAACCGCTGCCTGCTCTGGCTTTATGTTTCGGAACCGACTGCCGTTGTGAATGCTTTCAGGCGTTCATAGAATACTTTTGCGGCCGGTGAAAATGTTTGATATTTTTTGGTGACCATATAAAGGCCTACAGATAATTCCGGACTGATTGGCCGAAATACAAGGTTTCGTCCCATGGTGTTGACAAGCCGGTCAAGGCAAAGGGCATATCCGATGCCGTGCTCCACAAGATAGGTAGCATTGTAAATCAGATTGTAGGTCGCTACGACATTCAGGGCATCCTCACCGAACCAGTCCAGATCCTGATGGCCGGAAAAGGTCTGGTCTGCCAGAATCATCGGAAGCGTTTTCAGCTGATCGATGTTGATGGTGTTCTGTCCGGCGAGCGCACAGTCCTTTGGCATCAGCAGTCCGTAAACATCTTTTTGATGTAGATTCAGGTAATCGTATTTTTCCTGCCGCACCGGGCCAAGCAGAAGTCCCATATCGGAGAGCCCTTTGTCAATCCGGTCCATGATGGCGTCAGCATCCCCGCTGTAAGTATGAAGCTTGACATCCGGATAATCTCTGTGAAACCCTGCCAGAAGCCCGGCGATCATATCCATTCCTACCGTTTCGCCGCAGCCGATAAAAATATCTCCGCTCAGATGCTCGGCGTCCGTATGAAGAGCGGTCTCTGTATTTTCCAGAAGTTTCATAATCTCCTGCGCACGGTTACGAAGGAATACCCCGTCTTCCGTCAGTTCGATGCTTCGTTTTCCGCGGATAAAGAGCTGTTTTCCAAGCTGGCTTTCCAGATCCATCATCTGCCTGGAAAGAGTAGACTGGGAAATAAACAGTGTCTGAGCCGCCTTTGTAATATTCAGTTCTCTTGCTACTGCAAGAAAATAATGGAGCAGTCGCGTTTCGATCATGCCGTTTCACCCTTTCAAGTATGGAATATAAAATCAGTATAGGGTCAGTATACCACAAGTCTATCATTCCTGAAAGTGATGATAAATAAGAAGTGATAACTGTTTGTTGTTTCTTTAAAACGGACCTATAATGAAATCAAACAGGAGACAGCCGCCGTGCGGACGGTCTGCTGTCATCAATAAAAAATGTAGGAGGCGGATTTTATGACGGAAACAGTGAAACTGTCGAATGGAGTTTCCATGCCAATGGAAGGATTTGGTGTGTTCCAGATACCGGAGCAGGAGTGTGAGCAGGTTATAAGAAATGCGATAGAATCCGGTTATCGTTTAATTGATACGGCCAGTTCCTATCAGAATGAAGAGGCGGTCGGCCGGGCAGTCAAAACCTGCGGCATCCCGCGGGAGGAACTTTTTATTACGACAAAAGCATATATTCAGGAAATGGGCTATGACAACACGATGAAGGCATTTGAGGATTCCCTGAAGCGGCTGGGGCTTGACTATCTGGATCTGTATTTGATTCATATGCCGTTTGGCGACTATTATGGATCGTGGCGGGCAATGGAAGAGTTGTACCGGGCAGGGCGGATTCGTGCCATCGGAGTCTGCAATTTCCTTCCGGACCGCCTGCTTGACTTCTGCTATAACGTGGAAATCAAACCGCAGGTCAATCAGATTGAGCGCCACCCGCATTACCAGCGCGCAGAAGATCTGCAGCTGATGGAAGAGCTTGGCGTGCAGCCGGAGGCCTGGGCACCTTTTGCGGAAGGATTGAAGGGAATGTTTGAGGAACCGGTGCTGATGGAGATTGCGGCGAAACATCAGAAGACACCGGCTCAGATTCTCCTGCGCTGGAATGTGCAGCAGGGCGTCATTGTCATTCCGAAATCGGTTCATAGGGAGCGCATGGAAGAAAACAGAAAGATCTGGGATTTTGAACTGGATGCAGAAGACATGCAGCGGATCGCGGAACTGGACAAAAACTGTCCGTCCATGCTGGACACCCGAAAAATCAGTGAGATCAGGCGAGTGTACGATTATCTGAACAACCCTGTTTTGACCAGTTTATAAGAGAAATAAAAGCTTGCAAAGGAGAATGGAATCATGATGAATATGGAAGTGAATGGAACGACCATTCAGGTGAAATTATACGAGAACAGTTCGGCGGAGGCAGTGAAAGAACTGCTGAAGAAAGGCCCGTTTACAATAGGAATGAAAGATTATGCCCATATGGAAAAGTTCGGAAGCTTTGGGATGCAGTTTCCGACGAACGACGAAACGATTACAACCGAAGCCGGAGATGTGATCCTTTCGGAAGGGAATCTTCTCGTTATCTATTATGCACCGAATACGTGGAATTTTACGAGGCTTGGAAAGGTCCAGAATCTGTCAGAGACAGAATTGAAACAGGTACTTGGAAAAGGAAGTATTACGGCAGTCCTGACGCTGTCGGACGACGAATAACAAAGAGGGAGAGGTTTGCGGCCTCTCCCTTTTCATACCTGGTTTTTCAATGTTGTTTCTGTTTTTTATTCATGTACTTTTAAGCCATGAAGCATTTTTACAAAGTTCGGATCATCGTGGTTTACGATTTCGCTGTGTCCGATATCCAGTTTTGCGATTTCGTTCATATCTTCTTCGCTGAGCTCAAAATCCCAGATGTTCATGTTCTGTTCCATACGGTCTTTGTGAACGGATTTTGGAATTACGACAACGCCGCGCTGTACGTTCCAGCGGAGAGCAACCTGAGCTGCGCTCTTTCCGTATTTTTCTCCGATAGAAGAAAGAACCGGATGAGTGAAGATGCCGTGGTTTCCTTCTGCGAATGGTCCCCATGCTTCCGGACGTACGCCGTATTCTTTCATCAGTGCAAGAGCGTCTTCCTGCTGGAAGAATGGGTGAAGCTCTACCTGGTTGACTGCCGGGATCACATCGACTGTCTCGCAAAGATCTGTCAGACGTGCCGGATAGAAGTTGCAGACACCGATGGCACGAAGTTTTCCTTCTTTGTAAGCTTCTTCCATTGCACGGTAAGCTCCTGCATAATCACCCATCGGCTGATGGATCAGGTACAGATCAAGGTAATCAAGTCCCAGTTTTTCAAGAGAACTCTCGATTGCTTTCTTTGCGCTTTCGTAGTCTGCATCCTGTACCCAGAGCTTGGTTGTGATGAAAAGCTCGCTGCGGTCTACACCGCTTTCTTTGATTGCTGCACCGACTGCTTCTTCATTCATATAGGCGGCAGCAGTGTCGATCAGACGATAACCGCTGTTTATAGCATCCAGAACAGCCTGTTTGCACTGTGCCGGGTCCGGTACCTGGAACACACCAAATCCTTCCAGCGGCATTTTGATTCCATTATTTAAATTAACATATTCCATGATTTTTTACCTCCATTTCTTTTGATGACTTCATTGTAGCGGATCCTTTCAGAAAAGTACAATACAGGTTCCGAATTGTGCTATAATTGAAATGAATAGTGAAAAGGAGAGATGTTTACATGATTGAAATCTATCTTCTGGAACAGCTGGTGGCGTTTGAAACATACGGAACGCTTTCGGCTGCAGCGGAATATCTTCATATATCACAGCCGGCCCTCAGCCATTCGATGCAGAAGCTGGAGGAGCTGATGGGAGTCCCGCTGTTTCACCGTCAGAAAAACAGGCTTGCACTAAATGAAAATGGCAGGCTTACTGCAGAGTATGCCCGGAAGATTCTGGAGCAGGAACGGGACATGGTAGAAAGGGTCCGGCTTTTTGACAAGAGCAGAAGGACAATCACCCTTGGCTCCTGTGCGCCGGTGCCGGTTTCGGATATTGTGCCGCTTCTGTCAGGGCAGTATAGAGGGATGACGATTTCATCCGAGATTGTAAACAGCGATGAAGAGCTGATGGAGGGGCTGATGAAAGGTTCTTATCAGATCGTCGTTCTGCACCATGATCCGAAAAAGGACGGCCTGTATGCGGTACCGTTTCGCCGGGAACGTCTGTATCTGTCTGTTCCGGAGCAACATCCGCTGGCCGAAAAAGATGAGATTGTCCTTTCCGATATTGACGGGCAGAACATTCTGCTCTTTACACAGATTGGTTTCTGGTACGAATTATGCAAAGAAAAGCTTCCGCACGTTCATTTCCTGATGATGAATGAATTTGACGCGTTTTCCGAAGTGGCGGAAGCAGGATCGTTTCCGTCCTTTGCGTCGGATGTACTCATTCGGCAGAATGGAATGCCGGAAGGGAAAAAGATTGTTCCGATCCTTGATCCCGAGGTGGACGTCACCTACTATCTGGTCTGCAAGACAACGGATCAGAAACTGTTCCAGCCTGTGTTCAGGAGGCTGCATACGATCAAATAGAAAAGTTCCGCTTTTCCCGTGAGGAGAGGCGGAACTTTTTTGACACGCTATGCTTTTTTAATCTGATAAATATTCAGAAGAAATACGGCTCCGATAATAAAGAAAAATCCAATGAGATCGGCGGCCGTAAACCGGGTGCCAAGCAGGAGAGCGGTCAGGATCACGGAGGAGACCGGATCAAAGTTTGCAAGGGTTCCGGCCTTCACCGGAGGCAGCAAAGATGCTCCGAAATGATAGAAGGTGGAGCCGGCCGCTGTTCCAATCAGGATCAGTCCGCAAAATCCGAGGATGACCTGCGGCGTGATGTCGATGGAATAGGTCCATGGGCGGACAAAAATGGAGAAAAAGATTCCGCTGATCAGCATTCCGCGCCCCACGATGTATTTGGCGCCGTAAGTCCGCACGATTTTTCCCGGAATCAGGGTGTAAGTGGAGTAGGAAAAGGCACAGATCAGACCGAAAAACAGGGCGTACCCGGAGATTGCAAGGTCCCCCGGCCGTCCCCCGGTGCTGATGATGAAGGTGCCCGCCACCGCGGCGATGATCGCGGCTGCTTCCGTCTTTTTCGGAAGCGTTCTGGTGCGGATGCAGGTGACGATCAAAATGATGATCGTGGACAGATACTGCAGCACCGTCGCAGTTCCGGAGTCGGAATAATAGATCGACATAAAAAAGGTAAACTGTGTCAGGCAGATACCGAAAATCGCGAAAAAGACCAGTGTCATCGTATCTTCCCTGGACTGCCAGATGGAAGGATGCGGATGTGCTTTGGAGTCTTTTTTACGAAAAATCAGGTCCAGCAGAATCAGGATAATCCCGGCGCTGATCTGCCGGATACAGAGGACAACCGGTGTCGGGAGTGCCAGATCGTGCAGCAGATACTGCCCGGAACATCCGGAAAATCCCCAACAGAGAGTTGCTATGATAATGGAAACGGTGCCGAGTAATTCTTTGTGTTTTGTCAGACGATGCATGAATTTTGATTCCTTTCTTTCTAAATGCGTCATATCCCAGTATTATAATACAAAACAGAGAAAGTGGCTATCAAAAAATAAAAGGAAGAAAGTGGCAGAGGGGTTCGTATCATGGGACGATATATAAGTATGACTAATGAATAATCATGCAAAATTATAATATACTAATATATTTCCAATCATTTTCACTTATGCTATGATGAAAAGCGAAAGGAAGCGCAAGCTTCGGCACAACCAAATATAGTTGAAAATTCTTCAAGATACATTCGCAGGACGGGAAACCTGTTTAGCCTCTGGCCGATGTATCTTTTTTATTTCCCATTCCTGCTGTATGGGGAGTAAAAACACCCTTTACGGAATCATCCGTAAGAGGAAGCGAAACGCAAGGAGGATTTGAAAATGGAAAGAACAGTGGAAAATTTAAAGGAAATGATCCGCGCAGGACGCGGAAAGATCCCGGCACACAAGGTGATCCGGGGCGGACAGCTTGTCAACGTCATGTCAAGCGAAGTGTATCCGGCGGACATTGCCGTGTACAATGATATGATCGCGGCAGTCGGTGATGTGGAAGACTACATCGGACCGGACACAGAGATTATCGATGCCAAAGGAAGATACCTTGTGCCGGGTATGATTGACGGCCACATTCACAGTGAATGCAGCAAGCTCAGTATTACAAGTTACGCAAAAGCGGTTGTGCCAAGAGGAACGACAAGTATGATTTCCGGTCTGGATGAGTATATCTCCGTATCCGGTCTGGAAGGACTGAAGGAAATCTTTGCTGAAGTGAAGAAAAGTCCTCTGAAAGTATTTTGGGGAGCGCCGTACAAGACTCCGTACACCATTCCGGAATCTACGGTTGCTTTTAATTTCACCAAAGAAGTGCATCAGGAAGTGCAGAAGTGGCCGGAATGCTTTGGAGTATGGGAAACAGTAAGAGAGTTCCTTCAGGAAGAAGATGAGGACACATTAGGGGCAATTGCCGAGGCCTTCAAGAACCGTCTTCCGGTTTTCGGATGTGCGCCGATGGCACAGGGCAATGACCTGAATGGTTACCTTTGCGGAGGAGTACGTCTTGACCATGAAAGCTACACCCATGAAGAGGTAGTGGAGAAGATGCGAAAAGGAATGCACATGCTGATCCGTGAATCATCGGTTACTCATTTCCTGGAAGAGAACATCAAGGCGGTAACAGAGGTCAACCCTGCATTTGCGCGCCGTGTCAGCTTCTGTACGGATGATGTGACCGCAACGGATATTCTTGAAAAGGGACATCTTGACAACGTGGTACGTCTGGCAATCAAGGCTGGAGTAGAGCCGATGACAGCGATTCAGATGGCAACCATCAACAGCGCGGAAGCATACCGGATCGACCATCTGGTAGGCTCCATCTGCCCGGGAAGAATCGCGGATATTCTGTTTGTCGATGATCTTCACAATTTCAATGTAGAAGAAGTCATGACAAATGGTAAAATGGTAGCAAAGGACCACAAGCTTAGCTATGAGCTGCAGGCGCCGGAGAGAAGTTCTGTATTAAAAGGGGTTCTGAAATGCAAAAAGACAACAAAAGAAGATTTTGAATACCGGACTTCCATTGAGAACGGGGAAGCGAAGGTACTGGCTATGGACGTCAAAGGACCGTTCGTCCGTAAGAGAAGAGATGTCGTACTGAAAGTGGAAAACGGCATTGTGCTTCCGGATCCGGAACAGGATGTGGCAATGGTATCTGTCCTCGAAAGATTTGGAAGAAACGGAAACAAGTCTCTTGCATTCTGCTCCGGATGGAAACTGAAAAAGGGTGCCATGGCTTCCTCCGCGGCACCGGATGACAATAACCTGGTTGTCATGGGAGTCAGTGCGGAAGATATGTCCATCGCTGCAAACTATGTGATCGAGCAGGGCGGCGGACAGGTTGTTGTTGCAGACGGCGAGATTCTGGAATTTCTGCCGCTTCCGGTCGGAGGAATCGTAAGCGATCTGGAACCGGAAGAAATAGCGGCATGGGAAAAGAAAATCGACCATGCGGCAAGAAGCCTGGGATCCGATCTGCCGGACCCGATGATGTACATGTTCTTCCTGCCGATTACAGCGATCCCGGATTACGCCATCACGGATGCTGGCCCGGTTGACTATACGGCGCTTACTACATTTGAACCAGTCCTTGAAGTTACTGAGAAATAGAAGTAGAAGAAGAAGGTAGAGATCATGAAAAAAGAAGAACTGAAAAAGCTGATTGATACGGCAGCCGGAAGAATCCCGGCGGATGTTGTGATTCAGAACTGCAAAATTGTCAATGTATTTTCGGGAAAAATAGTAGAGGGAAACATTGCCATCTGCGGAGACCAGATTGCAGGAATCGGCGACTATGAGGGAAAAGAAGTGATCGATGCCGGGGGCCGGTATGCGGCGCCTGGATTTATCGACAGCCATATTCATATTGAATCTGCTTATGTAAGCCCGGAAGAGATCGGACGTCTTCTTGTTCCTCACGGGGGAACAACGATCATTGCGGATCCGCATGAGATTGTCAATGTCTGCGGAATCAGAGGGCTGGATTATATGATGGAGGCCGCAAAAGGGACGAAGCTTGATATCAAGTATGTACTTCCATCCTGTGTTCCGGCTACTCCGTTTGAACATGCCGGCGCGGTCATCAATGCTCCGGAGATGGAAGAGCCGATCAAGAGGGACGGAATTCTCGGACTTGGGGAATTCATGAACTTCCCGGGAGTCATTGCGGCGGACGAAAGCGTGCTGGACAAACTGATGACAGCCAAAGAAGAAGGAAAGATCATTGACGGACACGGCCCTGGAATTACGGGAAAAGAACTCAATGCCTATGCGTCAGCGCGAATTCTTGCAGATCATGAGTGTTCTACTGTAGAGGAAATGGAAGACCGTCTGGAACGGGGAATGTATATCCTGTTAAGACAGGGATCTGCCTGCCATAATCTGCGTACATTGATTAAAGGCGTGACACCGGAAAACAGCAGACGGTGTCTGCTCTGTTCCGATGACCGCCAGCCAAAGACCATTTTGCACGAAGGACATCTGGACAACCATCTCCGGATCTGCGTGGAAGAAGGACTGGATCCGGTGACGGCGATCCGGATGGCGACACTGAATGCGGCAGAATGTTTCCGCCTCTATGACAGGGGAGCTATCGCGCCGGGATACCGTGCGGATATTGTCCTTCTGGATGATCTGAACGATTTCCATGTCAACCGTGTATGGATTGCGGGAGAGCTGACGGCGGAAGAAGGAAGATACCTTCCGGAAATTCAGTTCCACGATATTTCTTCCGTAAAAGGAAGCGTAGTTGTAAAGGATTTCTCCAAAGAGAAATTCAAAATGCATCTGAAATCCGGTCATGTCAACGTGATCGGTATTCTGCCGGGAGGAGTTGTGACGAAAAAGGAAACAGCGGATATCAGACTGGATGAAAATGGGGAATTTATCCGGGACCCGGAAACAGATATCGTGAAAGTGGCTGTGGTGGAACGGCATCAGGGAACAGGAAACGTGGCCTGTGGATTCTTGAAAGGATACGGAATCAGGGAAGGTGCGGTTGCTCTTTCTGTGGCTCACGATTCCCACAATATCATCGTGGTCGGAGTCAGCGATGAAGAAATGGAATTTGCGGTCAACAGTTTGATTGCTCAGGAAGGCGGCATTGTTCTTGTGAAAGAGGGAAAAGTCATCGAGAGCATGCCGATGCCGATTGCAGGGCTGATGAGCGATCAGAGCGGTGAGTGGGTAGACCAAAAGCTGACCGACATTCATGAGAAGGCTTATTCAGAGCTTGGAATCAGCGGAGAGGTAGAGCCGGTTATGACACTGTGCTTCATGTCCCTTGCGGTGATTCCGGAGGTGAAACTGACCGATATGGGACTGTTTGATGTGACAACCTTCTCCTTTATTTCGACAGAAGCATAATACTTAAAAAGAAGAGAGAGAAAAAAATGAATAAAGAGAAAACACTTGTGCCATGGTTTCAACGTGGCGACATTGGTGGAATGACCTATTCCATTACAAATAACATTGTAAACTATTTGATTGTTATCACAACTCTTTCCGGCGTCCTGGAATGGCCGGATGAGATTGTATACGGATCCGTTATACCGGGTATGTCTGTAGGTCTGATGCTGAGCGGCATTTATTATGCGTTTATGGGACGGCGGCTTTCTAAAAAAGAAGGACGGGCAGACGTAACGGCTTTGCCATCCGGTGTTTCTACACCTGCCATGTTCGTTATGCTGTACGGAGTGATCATGCCGCTTCACTATGCGCTCAATGATCCGGAACTCGCATGGTCGGCAGCGGTAGCAGCATGTTTCATTGGAGGTGGAGTGGAAGCTCTTGGTGGATTTATCGGTCCGTGGATGAAGAGAAAACTCCCAAGAGCAGCACTTCTCGGAACGGTTTCCGGGATTGGATTTATCTGGATGGCGACGCAGGGAGTATTTGATGTGTTTGGAGATCCGCTTGTAGGACTTCCGATCCTGCTTGTCGCGTTCGTGGGCATTTTTGGAGGCTATCTGTTCCCGAAGAAGATTCCGCCGCTGGTGGTGGCCATTGTAGGTGGAATCATTTATGCATTCTGCCTTGGACGGACTTCGGTTGATTTCAGCGGAATCGGATTTTATATACCGAATCCGGTCAACAGTGTGCAGCATCTGATTAATGGATTTTCAGTTGTACTTCCGTACCTGACTATTGTTATTCCGGTGGAGATTTATAATTTCATCGAGACGATGGATAATGTAGAAGGTGCAAATGCTGCCGGTGATAACTACGATGTACGGGAAACACAGTTTGCAGATGGAATCTGTACCATGCTTTCCGCAGTCTGCGGCGGGGTGATCCCGAATACGGTGTGGCTTGGACATGCCGGACTGAAAAAGTCCCATGCAGGAATCGGATATTCTCTTGTATCCGGTCTTGTGCTTGGAGCGGCAGGAATCTTCGGATTATTTACATTCTTGAGTAATATGGTTCCGCCTGCAGTGTGCGCGGTGACCTTCCTCTGGTGTGCCGTAGTTATGGTAGCACAGGCCTTCAAAGACTGCCCGGTAAAGCATTATGGTGCCATTGCCGTGGCCATGGTTCCGCCGGTTGCGGACTATTTGTATACGCAGATCACCGGAGCAGTGGGACTTGCCGGTTACAGTACGGAAGTGCTGGCGGACGGAACGTCCGGCTACAATGCAGAAGTTACACAGATGATCAAAGATGCCGGGGTGATGTGGAACGGTGTGCCGGGCGTAAAAGCCGGGGCAATCATTATTGGAATTCTGCTTGGAACCATGACAGTCTTCATCATAGAAAAACAGCTTCATAAAGTAGGGATTACGGCTCTTGTAGGTTTTCTGCTTGCCTGCTTTGGATTTATCCACAGTGCACAGCTGGGCTTTTATCCGACCTCGCCGTTTGCGATCGGATATCTGATTATTGCCGTGCTGGCATTCCTTCTTCACCTTGGAAGAAATACCTGGTTCAAAGGGCCGGATGATTTTGAATATGTATAAGATTCAGCTGCCGGGTTCCCGGTGCCGCCATGTGCATCATCGTATGCACATAGGCGGCCAGGGGAACCTGGCTTTTTGTTTCCGTGACAGCCAGGAAATTGTGCAAAAAACAAAACAGGCTTGCCCGGAGTAAAGAATTGATTTATCATAATATTATCTGATAGAAAGAAAGGAGCTTATTATGAAAAAGTTATGTTCATGGCTGCTTGTCCTGGTACTGGCTGCGGCGTCCCTCGCAGGCTGCGGCTCTCAGAGTACGGATGAAGGCAGTAAGCAAAGTGAAGAAAATTCTGCAAAGCAGGAACAGACCGCAGAGCCGGTGGATGTCAATATCGCGGCACTGAAGGGACCGACCGCCATGGGAATGGTGAAGTTCATGGATGATGTGGACAAGAGCGAAGTGGATGATGAAAATTACAACTTCCAGATTGCGGCATCCGCAGACGAAGTGACACCGAAGCTGGTGCAGGGAGAGCTTGACATCGCGGCGGTACCGGCCAACCTGGCATCCGTACTGTACAACAATACAAAAGGTCAGGTACAGGTTCTGGCAGTTAATACACTTGGTGTTCTCTATATCGTTGAGAACGGAGAGACAGTACAGTCAGCAGCAGATCTGAAGGGAAAGACGATCTATGCAAGCGGAAAAGGGTCTACTCCGGAATATGCGCTGAATTATATTCTGACGGAAAACGGAATCGATCCGGCAGCAGATGTGACGATTGAGTGGAAGAGCGAGCACTCGGAATGTGTGGCGGCACTGGCAAATGATCCGAGCGGAATCGCAATGCTCCCGCAGCCGTTTGTGACGACAGCGCAGACAAAGAATCCAAATATCCGCGTTGCGCTGGATCTGACAGAGGAATGGGATAAGATTCAGGAGAATAAAGAGGAGAAGAGCGCGCTTCTGACAGGAGTCGTTGTTGCGAGAAGCGAGTTTGTAAAAGAGAATCCGGAAGCAGTGGCGAATTTCCTCGATCACTACAAAGAGTCCGTTGACTATGTAAACGAAAATACGGATGATGCGGCGAAGCTGGTTGGACAGTATGAAATTGTGACGGAAGAAGTGGCGAAAAAAGCGCTTCCGGAGTGCAACATTGTCTGCATTACCGGGGATGAGATGAAAGAACAGCTTTCCGGATATCTGCAGGTGCTTTTGGATGCCAATGCGCAGTCAATAGGAGGAGCGTTGCCGGAAGATGATTTCTACTACAGCGAATAAGAAGAAAAAAAGAACAATCAGATTATGGGCTGTGGCAGTCTGGCTGCTTGTGTGGCAGGCAGTCAGCACTTGGATCGGACAGGAGATACTGCTGGTATCTCCTGTTGTTGTTTTCAGGAGGCTGACAGAGCTTGTAAGGGAAACTGAATTCTGGCAGTCCATCGGATTTTCCCTGGTACGGATTCTGGGCGGCTTTCTTATTGCCATGGCAGCGGGGATTCTGGCGGCAGGACTTTCTGCCCGGTTCAGGCGTATTCGAGAGCTTCTTGCGCCTGCGGTGCTGACGATCAAGGCGGTTCCGGTCGCGTCCTTTGTCATCCTTGTGCTGATCTGGGTGCCCTCCCGGAATCTTTCCATCGTGATTTCCTTTCTGATGGTATTTCCGATTCTTTACACGAATGTACTGGATGGGATCCTTAGTACGGATTCGAAACTTCTGGAGATGGTGCAGATATTTGAAGTACCGAAGGCAGTACAGATCCGTTATGTCTATGTTTCGCAGGTCCTTCCGTTTTTCCGGTCAGGGTGTTCGGTGGCTCTTGGACTTTGCTGGAAGGCAGGGGTGGCGGCGGAAGTGATTGGAATTCCGGACGGCTCTATCGGAGAAAATCTGTACAATGCCAAAGTCTATCTGAACACGCCGGATCTGTTTGCGTGGACGGTGGTGATTGTGCTGATCAGCCTTGTATTTGAGAAACTGTTTCTGGCGGCAGTAGACCGGATTGTCAGTCATTTGGAAAGGATGAGCTGAGATGGATAATGGAAAAATCAAGATTTCCCGTCTTTTTAAGTCCTATGGTACGCACATGGTGCTCGCCGGTTTCTCGGCGGAGTTCGAAAAAGGGAAGACTACATGTGTTATGGCACCGTCCGGTGCGGGAAAAACGACGCTTCTTCGGATTCTGGCCGGACTGGAAGAGGCGGATTCGGGAAGTATCGAAGGAATGGAAGAAATGAAAAAGAGCATGGTCTTTCAGGAGGACCGGCTCTGTGAGAATTTAAGCGCCTCCGCAAATATCCGGCTGGTGCGGCAGAAAAAGCCGTGGGGCCGGGACCGGGAGGAGGTGCGTCAGATCCGGGAAGCAATGACGGCGGCCGGGCTGTCCGGGTGTGAGGATCAGCCGGTCCGGGAACTTTCCGGCGGTATGCGACGGCGGGTTGCGCTTTTACGGGCACTTTGCTGCGACTGGGATATCCTGTTTCTGGATGAACCTTTCAAAGGTCTGGATGAAGAGACAAAAAAACAGGTTATGGACTATACGAAAGAAATGTGTACCGGAAAGACGGTGATCTTTGTTACACATGACAGCAAAGAGGCGGCGCAGATGGGGGCAGTCTGTATCAGCCTGGATCATAAAGAAGAGGAAAGACAATAAAAAACCGGCGGCAGTCACTGATGTTTGACTGCCGCCGGCTCTCTTTTTATATTAACCTTCGATGGAGATGTAATTTGCCTGCTCAACTTCCTTTTTCGTTTTCTTTGGAACGGAGATCTTCAGGATACCATCGGCATATTTTGCACGAATATCATCCTGGTGAATAGCATTGCCTACATAGAAGCTCCGGCTCATGGTGCCGTTATAACGTTCACGGCGGATGTAGTTGCCCTTCTTATCTTTCTCGTCGTTCTCTGTATTCTTCGAAGCGGAGATGGTCAGATATCCTTCTTTCAGCTGAACATTGATTTCGTCTTTCTTGTATCCAGGAAGATCGACATCCAGTTCATAGGAATCATCTGTGTCCCTGATATCTGTCCTCATTACTGATGTAGAACTCTTCTTGCTGTAAGAAGGTGTTCTTCTAAAGAAATCATCATCAAATGGGAAATCCATCCAGTCATCAAATAAGTTCTCTCCAAAAATACTAGGCATCATCATAAGTCATTTCTCCTTTCAATTGACAAAATATTTATGTAATCACCCCCGCTGGGGGAGTGGTATTTCGGGGCAGGTACCTAAGCTTTCCGGCTCTTTTCTATCTGTTCCCTTTGTTCTATGTGTAATATAGCACTTGATATTAGCACTGTCAAGAGGTGAGTGCTAATTTTTTGAAATTTTTTTGCAAATCTTGTAAAATCGGTGTTTGCAAACATTTTCCACTTTTGAATTTGAGTATAGAAAAAGCGGTTGATCTCCAAAGGAGAAACCGCTTTGTATGAATTGCTTATTGCTTTATATAGACGCTTAACTGTTCTTCAATGTTGCGTCCGCTGTACATGACACGAAGAATTGTTACCACCTGTTCTTCCACATCCGGAAGATAAAACACGATATAGTTATCTACCGCAACAAAACGTAAACCTCGGCTATGCCACGGTTCTTTTCCATATCTCGGAAAGCGTTCCGGCATTTCATCTAAACTTAATATCTGCTTTTCCAGACGTTCCAGTTGCTTTTCGGCATTTTCTGGTGACAAAAGTTCAAAAGTGATATACTCAAATATCCCTCGCAGATCTTCCTCAGCCTGTATTGATGTGACTACGTTAAAAATCATAAGCTATAATCTTTGCGAATATCAGCAAAAACCGTCTTTGCATCTTTGGTTCGACCTGCTTTCATATCCACATATCCTTTCTCCAACTCTGCATGCAGTTCTTCTGTTCCCAGCATACTTATATCTGTGGGCGTTCTGTCTGGGATTTTCACTTCAAAAGGAAGTCCCCGATGTAAGATAATCTGTTTATAAAACATATTGATAGCGTTAGAAGCAGGAATACCAAGTGTGGAGAGGATTTTTTCGGCCTGCTCTTTGACTTCAGGTTCTATTCTTGCATATAAATTTGCTGACTTTGCCATAATAACAGAATGCTCCTTTCTCGTTCATATCTTTTTCTTTATTATACACAGATGTCCGCACAATAGCAATACGTTATATCCTGCGCTCCAATGATACGGTTGAACTGCTCTAACGTTCATAACTAATATTTTCTTCATACAACATTTTTTCGCACATGAATTTCACTCTGTTCAAATCAATAATCTGACTTTTTAATATTACTTTCATTTCTTGAAGGCTCAATGAGTTTTTCTTTTTCATAAAAACGGATATTAGAACGGGATAGACCTGTTCGTTCTTCTACATCTTTCATAGTCATGTTATGCATCCCCTTTCAAGCAACTCTAGTTTACTTAATAATAAGCTGTAAACAAGGCTTACAGTCAAGGATTTATCAAAAATCCGTCTATTAAAGCTGGAATAGCCGCAATAGACGGAGAGTCTCCAATTCTTTATCAACTTCAAATCTTTTTTACTAAATCTATTTATTTTCCCGTCTTACCCGGCAAGGATTTCCGTAAGCAATCGTGTTGCTTGGAATGTCCTTTGCGACAATACTGCCTGCACCGATAACAACGTTATCACCAATCGTGACGCCAGGCATAATAATTGCGCCTCCGCCTATCCATACGTTGTCACCGATTACGACAGGCGCGGTCTGTGTTTTGCAGAATTCAAAGGAGCCATCTTCTTTCGGTGAACCGAAACGGTCGGAAGCGTTGGTTGGATGAAATGCTGTGTAAATTTGAACATTTGGGGCGATCAGCGCATTATTGCCGATCCGAATAATATTATCGTCCAAAAAAGTACAATTCATGTTTACTTCACAATTATTGCCAAAATAAATATTGTTACCATAATCGACATAGAAAGGAGCGGTAATCCAGAGATTTTTCCCTTTTCCGCCAAGTAATTCATTTAAAATGCGTTCTTTTTCCTGTGCATTTGCGGAATCTGTCTGGTTATAGTCCCTGGCCAGGTCCTTTGCCTTATGCCATTGTGTCAAAAGCTCTTCATCGCCGCAGTCATAAAGCTGTCCGGCAAGCATTTTTTCTTTTTCCGTCATCTAATGTTCCTCCATTACTCAAAGATATAATTATTATATCTTTTTCTATAAAAAGAGGAAATAGATAAAAGGTAAACAAGTATTTTAAATTTTCCGGTTATAATAAATTACAGTAATTAATTCCAGCAGCATCATGGCGGCTAACATGATGCCAAACGCAAGTGTCATAGGTACCGATAATACTTCTCCGATGACAGAATGCCCCAGCATACATGCAAGCAGGCAGAGAAAGCAGATGCCTTCCGACCATAAAAATGCAGTACTTCGGGATTTGATCTTTACGAGGAGATTTCTTTCGTCAAGTTTGCTGATTTTATCTTCACGGGACAGACCGGCGGATAAACTGCGGATTAGAATCCCAATCCCGAAGAACAGACATAAAACCATGATCAGGCTTCCCTTGATATCGAAGCCTTTCCAGATGCTTGCAATCAGCATCGCAATGCCAAGCAGGCCAAAAAACAATCCAAGGAAAAAATTATTCTTGTTATAAATCTTCATACTGTTTATCCTCCTTTTCTTTATTCTCTTTCAGACAGCATAAGTCCTCAACGGTGACGCCGAATATCAGGGCCATCCGGTAGGCCAGCATCAGGGACGGACTGTACTGCTCCTTCTCGATGGAAATGATCGTCCTCGATGAAACGTGAACCAGATCAGCCAGCTGCTGCTGTGTCATTTTTGCTGCTGTTCTTAATTCTTTTACTCTTGTTTTCATGTGTACCCTCTCATCAATGTGAAGTCAGCTTCTTGTGAAGTTAACTTCATGTTATCAGAAGAATATGAAAATGTCAACAGATATATGAAGGAAACTTCATATTCCGGCTCCGGATGATTTCCCCATAAAAAAGCAGGAATCCCATTTATCCAGGAATTCCTGCTTTTTATATAGATAGCGTCAGCTATTGGTATTCTCGTCCGATTCTTTTGAACCCATCTTGAAGAGATGGATTGTGCCGGTGCGGTTCAGATAGGAAAGCAGTGACAGCCCGATCGGAAAACCAAACAGACCGACTACACCGAACAGCTGGACACCGGCGAACATGCTGACAAGTGTAATAACCGGATGAAGTCCGATCTGTCCGCCTACGATTTTTGGCTCAATAATGTTGCGCACGACAGTGATGAATACATAGAGCAGCGCAAGCTTGATCGCTCCCGGAAAATCTCCGAGGATTGCAGAAATAACAGCCCATGGAATCATGATACCGCCGGTACCGAGAACCGGAAGAATATCAAAAACTGCAATGCACAAAGCGATCAGAACTGAATTCCTGATACCGATCAAAGTCAGGCCGACAGCCAGCTCTACAAATGTGATGCTCATGATCAGTGCGTAGGAGCGGATGCAGACAAATAATGTACCGACCACATACTGCTTGATCTGCCGGACCACGTTCTGGGCTTTGTCGCTTAACTGGCGCATGCAGAAAGCGGATAAGGCTTCGTAATCCATAGCAATAAAGAAGGTAGAGATGATCATTAAAACCAGCCGGATGAAAAGCATCGGAAGGGAGGACGCAATATTGGAAATTGCCTCCATACTGGTAAGAGAAAGATTCGATACAATTCCACGAAGAGACTGCATAAGCTGGTTCCACAAATAATCTACGGTATCCAGAATAGAAGGATCCGCCTGCTGGATCGCGTGTTCCAGCTGATCGAAAAGATCAATCAGGACCGGATTTACATACCGGAGATAAATCTGCGGAAGCCTTTGTATCAGGTCGCTTACATAAGAAAAAGCCCGGATGCTTCCAAGCACTAAAAGTGTACCGATTGTCACATAAAATACCAGAACCACAAGAATGGCTGACAGCTTCCGGGGAAGCTGTGTTTTTGTGGTAATAAACTGAATAGGGCGTCTCAATATATAGGCAATAAAAAGCGCCGCGACAAACGGGAAAAGAAAGGACAGCGCGAACCTCAGCACAAAAAAGGCGAGGGCAATAATAATTGCGAAGTACAAAAAGTTAATGATGAATTTTGTCCGTTTTTCCATTTGTTTTCATAACCTCATTCCATGTTCAATATAGAAATAACTCACTAATAATTAAGATATCGGAGATTTGTGAAAGTGTCAACAGAAAGTATGCTGCCAAAGCAGTTTTTATGCTTCTTCCAGCGGAAATCTCTCCCATATTTTTCCCAGACGTTTTGCAATCAGTCCGACCAGAAGGGCAGCGGCAACGGTTCCTTCCCTGACACCCTGAAGGCTTTGAGTAAACACGAGCGAAAGGATGCAGGCAGTCAGTACTAATGTCACATCAAATCCCACCTTCATATAACCGAATTTGACCGGAAGAACCTGGCAGATGGCAAGGACTACTCCTTCTCCGGCGAGAACGACTACACCGGCCTTGACCTCCAGGCTGACCCCGACGGCTACCAGAAAGATACCCGCCAGACAGACAATCCACTGCTGCCAGTATGTATGGCACTGTATGCCGCGGACCGCCCAGACCGCGAAATCAGTGAGATATCCAAAGAGAAAGGCTACAGGAAGCTGCATCAGCTGAATCAGATGATATTTTCTTCGGAGAATTAAAATCTGGAGCAGTATAAAAACGCAGTGCATGAGAATAGTAGCGGTTCCTACAGTAAACGGAGAAAACAGGCTGATGACATAAGGAACACTGGAGATCGGCGATGTCCCGAGACTGGCCTTGATGGAAAATGCCACCCCGAAAGCCATGATGGTAAGACCGGCCAGGAGAATGAAATACCGCTTAAAAAGGGTAACAGTCAGTTGATTATGCATGATACTCATTCCTTTCGATAAAACTACAGTGATGCGTAAAAGCGCATCCATCAATTACACAGCATTTCACTGCGTTCTATTTTATTATAGCATTTGAAAAGAAAATGTAAATTATGGGAAACGTTTTAATGGATGGGTAGCAAAAAAGGCCCGTCTGATGCTATAATGGATCATACAAAGAGAAGCAGAAGGTATGAGAAAGGAGAAGGACCAATGAATATGGAATACGTACTGGAGCAGCTGAAAAACCTGCTTGCAATCGACAGCCCGTCAGGCTATACAAAAGAGGTGACGGATTATCTTTTAAATGAATTTGAGAAACTGGGAGTGCCGGCATACCGCACAGTAAAAGGTGGAGTGATTGCGGATCTCGGCGGAGAAGACGCGGACAATGCGGTCTTTGTAGAGTCTCATGTAGATACACTGGGCGCGATGGTTTCACAGATCAAGAGCAACGGATGTCTGGAGATTTCTCCGGTGGGAGGAATCGACGCCAACTCCGCAGAAGGTGAGACTGTCCGCATCCGGACACGGGACGGACGTATCTATGACGGGACATGCCAGCTTTGCAACGCCTCTATTCACGTAAATGGTAAATACGCGGAGACAAAGCGGACATACGATGTGATGGAGATTGTTGTTGACGAAAAGACATCTTCCAAAGAGGAGACGGAGAAGCTGGGAATTATGACCGGAGATTTTGTCTGCTTTGAACCGAGAACAACAATTACAAAGAGCGGCTATATCAAGAGCCGTTTCCTGGATGATAAGCTCAGTACCGCAATGCTTCTTGGATACGCAAAGCATATCAAAGAGGATGGCGTGACTCCGAAGCGGAGAATTTATCTCCACATGACAGTTTTTGAAGAGGTTGGACACGGCGGATCCGCTTCCATTCCGGATGGTGTGATAGAAGTGCTTTCCGTGGATATGGGATGTGTAGGAGACGGTCTTGCCTGCAAAGAGCATCAGGTATCGATCTGTGCAAAAGACAGCAAGGGACCTTACAATTATGATGTCGTTTCTAATCTGATTGAGGCGGCGAAAAAAGCGGGATGCGATTTTGCGGTGGATGTTTATCCTCATTACGGATCGGATGCGGATGCTGCACTGACAGCCGGATATGATGTGCGCCATGGATTGATCGGGGCAGGTGTTTATGCATCTCACGGATACGAGAGAAGCCATGTGGATGGAGTGAAGAATACTCTTCTTCTGCTTGAGACATATCTTGGATAGGCTGGAGAAAGACAGGAGATTACGATTTACTTAAAATTCTTAAAAAAATGTGAAAACCATTTTATCTAAAAGAATCCGTGTTAAAATACATGTGTTACAGAAGAAATCAGATTTACGGAAGGGGAGACTGATTGTATGGAACATAAGGGAGGACGGATTAAAGATCATATCAGACGGGAAGAGCCTCAGGGACAGGATGACTGGATCGATGTGGAGTGGCTGGATGATGATGAAGATCTGGACAGCCGGCCGGATGCAGCCTCCGGGGAACAAGGCGGTGCGCAGGACAAGTCTGAAGAGGAGCCGTTTGAGATAGAAGACTGGAGAGACGAGGAGAACTGGAACCTCGAGAAAAAAGAGGAAACACCGAAATCCGAGCCGGCAAAAGACCCGTCAGCGAAAAGGAAAAATACCGGAGCACGCAGCACGGATGGACAGAATCCGCAAAGAAAGCGACGTCCGCAGCAGCAGGGATCCGGTACAGGAAAAGACGGTAAAAATGGTAAAAAACCGGTGAAAAAAGCGCCTCAGAAAGACAGCCGCAAAGACGGCAGACGAGAGCAGGAGCAACGGGATCAGGACAGACAGAAGAAAAAGAAATCAGGCTCAGCGGCCCGCCCGGTGAAAGCAGCCGGACGTGTGGCAGGAAAAGCCGGAAAGACAGCAGGAAAAGCAGTCGGAAAGGGAATTTCCATTGCGCTGAAATGTGGATGTTTTGTCGTGATGGCTGTGATTGTTCTGGAATTGTGGCAGGAATTCTGGGTTGAGAGAAGTACGCTTGGCGAGATCTGGCGGGTGGCCGCAGACCGGAATTATGCACAGGCGCTCTACCTTGGCATTGCGGGAGTCATTCTCCTGTACGGTGTCATTTCTGCACTCTGGCTTCTTGGAGGAAAGAAGATGCCGGACGGTAATCGTGTCAGAAGCTACGACACGGGACGAGGGCTGACAGCATTTATTCTGTTTGCCATTCTGGCGGCAGCTGCAGGTTATGTGGTACCGGTGATCCCGGCAAGTCCACAGGTTCTGGAAGGTGCGAGACTGGCACTTGCAGTAGTGGAGCGTGTCAGCACAGTTATACTCGGATGCAGTGTGATTGGTGTTGTGCTCTGTGTGATCAGAAAAATAGTAGGAAGATAAACAAAGAGGAGGACGTGACGGACGTCCTCCTTGTTTTGTAAAAAAATATAAAATGATTCTTTGATCAAAAGCAGCGGAAAGTTAACGGTCCAGAATCTGCCCTTCCGGTGTGATGACCCGGACCTGCCAGGGAATCATTTTTCCGCTGTTTTTCAATGCCTGTACTGCCGCGCGCTCCAGACCGCCGCAGCAAGGAACCTGCATCCGTGCGATCGTAAGGCTTTTGATCTCATTGTTTGCTAAAATTGAGGTCAGTTTCTCCGTGTAGTCGCCTTCGTCCAGTTTTGGACATCCGATGAGCGTGATGTGGTTTCGGATGAAATCCTGGTGGAAATTTCCATATGCATAAGCGGTACAGTCGGCGGCGATCAGAAGATTCGCATTGTGATAGTACGGAGCCTGTTCCGGTACCAGCTTGATCTGAACCGGCCACTGGGAAAGAAGTCCCGGACAGCCGGTAGGCTGCGGCGCGGTCTGCGCTACCCCGCTGCGATGAATGGCTTTTGCCATGCTTCCAGGGCATCCGCAGGCAAGTGCCGGCTTTTCGGTTTCTGCTTTTCCGGCTTTCTCTGCCTGAGCAGCTTTGACAGCTGCCTCATCATAAGCAGGCGCCTCCCGATCTTCAAATGTAATTGCATTGGCAGGGCATGCAGGCAGACAGTCTCCAAGACCGTCGCAGTAATGTTCATGCACCAGTTTTGCTTTTCCATCTATCATTTCAATTGCGCCCTCGTGGCACGCCTGGGCACAGAGGCCGCAGCCATTGCAGAGTTCTTCGTTGATTTTGATTATTTTTCTGATCATCATATTCCTCCTTGTTCATTTTGTTTACAGGAAACGGCTTGACTTCCTGAGTATAGGATAGTACACTCAGGAAAAAGAGTCGGTTGTAATTACAACGAAGGAGAATTATGGATCAAATACAAATTATAGCAGAATGCCCGTTGTTTTCGGGCATGACCGATATGGAAATCCGGGGGCTTGTAGAGGAGATCCGGGCTATAAAGAAATATTACCGGAAAGGGGAAGTCCTGCTTCATGCGGGAATGGTTCCGGGTGAATTCGGTATCGTGCTGGAAGGATGTATTCATATATTGAGAGAAGAGTTCAGCGGAAGTACTACACTGCTTGCGCAGGGAATGCCGGGAGAGATTTTTGCGGAGGCCTTTGCGGCGGCAGGTGAGCCGTCTCTTGTTACGGTGGAGGCAGCCAGAGATACGGAAGTACTGTGGATTCATTTTGGACGGATGATGAGGCGAAGCGGGACAGGAAGGGCGCAGCAGATCCTTGTGGAAAATATGATGCAGATCCTGGCGAAGAAAAATCTGTTTCTTGCAGGGAGGGTCGCCCATCTTTCCAGAAGAACACTTCGTGAGAAAGTGTTGTCATATCTTGGCGGACAGGCGGCGAGACAGGGAAGCAATAGTTTTGAGATCCCGTTTGACCGGCAGGGGCTTGCGGATTATCTTGCGGCGGACCGAAGTGCCCTTTCAGCGGTGCTTGGAAAGCTGAAGAAGGAAGGAGTTCTGACGTTTCGCAAAAATCATTTCACACTGTTGAATGAAGATGTGGATGCAGAGAATGCAGGCAAAGGAGGAAAAGTTTGATATGACAATCAAAGAAATCGCACAGCTCGCGCAGGTGTCAAGTGCGGCTGTTTCCAGATATCTGAATGGTGGATATGTAAGTGAAGAGAAAAAAGAACGGATACGGGAGGCTATTGAGAAGACCGGATATCATCCGTCGGCCCAGGCGCGGATTCTGAGGACAAAAAAAGCCAGGCTGATCGGTGTTGTAGCACCAAAGCTCAGTTCCGAGTCCATTGCGCGGGTGACGGACGGGATTGGAGAAGTACTGGCGGAAAAGCAGTTTCAGATGTTGCTTACTGTCACGAACAACCGGTCGGAAAAAGAACTGGAATATATGCGGCTGTTTGAAAACTATCCGGTAGACGGGATTATTCTGATCGGAACGGTCATCTCCAAAAAGCACGAGAAATTTTTTGAGCAGAGCAAGGTTCCCATCGTAGTGCTGGGACAGTATACGGATAAAGCAAACTGTGTGTATCATGATGATTATGGCGCAGCGAAAGATCTGGCAGGGAGGATTGCCGGAAAAGAAAAGAAAAAAATTGCCTATATCGGAGTGACAAGAGATGACCGGGCTGTCGGGCAGGAAAGAGAAGACGGATTCCGGGCCGGACTTCTGGAGGCGGGAATTGTTCTTCCGGAAGAACTGTACGGGCTTTCGGAGTTTTCTGTTGAGTCCGGGTACCGTCAGGCAAAAGCGATTTTAGAGAAAAATAGTGATATCGATATCATATCATGCGCGACAGATACAATCGCGGCGGGAGCGATGGAAGCTTTGAAAGAGTGCAAAAAGGAAAGAAGAGAAAAGGTGAAAGTGACGGGTTTTGGGGACAATCAGTTCTTAAAAGCAGTTTCCGAGGGAATCACAACAGTCCATTTTTACTATAAAACAAGCGGAATCAAGGCTGCGGAAATGCTGCTGGACATTATTGAAGAAGGACATCAGGTGCCGATCCGGATGAAACTCGGATACCAGATTATGGAACATTAGACAGAGGATAAAACAGATAAGCAATCAATTTTCACAAAAACAGAATAGAAAAATCAGTAAAAGTGCCATATTTACAAGTGGCACTTTTTTCGTTATTATTTATGCAGGATATGAAATCGATTACATAAAATGAAGGAGGAGAAACATGGATTACAGAAAAACAGCAGAAGAAATCCTGGAGCATGTGGGCGGAAGCAAAAATATTGTTTCTGCCGCACACTGCGCAACAAGGCTTCGCCTTGTCATTGCAGACAATTCCAGAGCGGATAAAACAGCCCTGGAAAACGTAGACGGCGTAAAGGGCGTATTTGAGGCATCCGGACAGCTTCAGATCATCCTTGGAACAGGGACGGTCAATAAGGTCTTTGACGAATTCATTGCGGTTTCCGGAGTGACGGCCAGTTCCAAGGCAGAGGCCAAGGAGGCCGCGGTACAGAAGCAGAATATATTTATGAGGGCAATCAAGCTTCTGGGGGACATTTTCGTTCCGATCATTCCGGCCATTGTGGCAAGCGGATTCCTTATGGGAATCATGAACTCTCTGGACTTTATGAATTCCAATGGATTTATCAACATTGATACGAGCGGGTCCTTCTATGTATTTGCCAATATCTTCAGCAATACGGCGTATACATTCTTACAGATCCTCATCGCGTTTTCGGCAGCAAAAGCATTCGGTGCCAACCCGTATCTGGGAGCAGTCATCGGTATGATTATGATCAATCCGAGTCTTCAGAATGCCTACACCGTAGCGACAGAAGGTGTGCAGGCTACCCAGTCCGTCTTTTTCGGACTGTATGACATTGACATGGTCGGTTATCAGGGACATGTTATTCCGGTTGTCATTGCAGTATGGCTGTTATCAGTACTGGAAAAGAAACTTCACAAAGTCGTGCCTGAGGTCCTGGATCTTTTTGTTACCCCTCTGGTCAGCGTGTTTGTGACAGGATACCTTACACTTGCGGTTATCGGTCCGGTTTTCGTATGGGCGGAAAATGCGGTTCTGAGTGCGATTCAGTGGCTGCTTACCCTGCCGCTTGGGATCGGAAGCCTTATCATGGGCGGACTTTATGCTCCAACGGTTGTAACAGGCATCCACCAGATGTACACGGCCATTGACCTTGGACAGATTGCACAGTACGGAGTGACCTACTGGCTTCCTCTTGCAAGTGCGGCAAACATTGCACAGGGTGCGGCGGCGCTGGCAGTGGGAATCAAATCCAGAGATAAAAAGGTGAAATCACTTGCCCTTCCTTCGTCATTGAGTGCGTTTATGGGAATCACGGAGCCGGCAATTTTCGGCGTCAACCTTCGGTTTTTCAAACCGTTTATCGCAGGGTGTATCGGAGGAGGATGTGGAGCACTTTATGCCTCAATCGTGCATCTGGGAGCAAAAGGAACCGGTGTAACGGGTATTTTCGGAATCCTGCTTTGTCTGGAACAGCCGGTTCAGTATATTATCGAGATGGTCATCGCAGTGGGTGTGGCATTTATTCTCTCTTTTATTCTTTATAAGGATCAGAATAAAGATCAGAAGCCGGAAGTTGTGAAGGCGGATGCACCGCAGACATTGCCGGAAGAACACAGGGATGAAAAAGAGGCAGGCGAGATTCCTGCGAACACAACAGCAACGGCCGGAAGCGAAGAACTTCATACCCCGGTCAATGGAACGCTGATTCCGGTATCTGAGGTCAGTGATCCGACATTTGCGGCGGAAGTGCTTGGGAAGACGGCGGCAGTCATCCCGTCAGACGGACAGATCGTGGCACCTTGTGACGGTCAGATCGTCAGTATCTATGAAACGGGACATGCAGTCTGCATTGCAAGCAGTCTCGGAGGAGAGATTTTGATTCATGTAGGAATCGATACAGTCAAGATGGAAGGAAAAGGATTTACGACAAGAGTAGCGGACGGGGATCAGGTACATGCCGGGGATCTGCTGATCGAAGCGGATCTTGATCAGATCAAAAAGGCCGGATACGATACGGCAACCATGATGATTCTGACCAATGCCGACAGCTTTGCGGCGGTTGAAAAGGCTGAACCGCAGGAGGTCAGCCGGGGAACGACAGTAATGACGATCAGAACAGGAGCTTAGAATTCAATGAATGCATTATCCAAAGATCTTACAAAACTGGTCAAAATGATTGAGAAGATTGAGAGCCGGTCCGGAGAGCCAGACAGGTTCCGGCCAAGATTTCATCTGGCCCCTCCGGCCGGATGGCTGAACGATCCGAACGGGCTGTGCCAGTATCAAGGCCTGTATCATGCCTTTTTTCAGTACTCTCCATTTGACGTGGAGGGAGGCCTGAAGCTGTGGGGACATTCCACAAGCCGTGACATGCTTCACTGGGAATATCAGGGAGCGGCACTTTACCCGGATCAGCCGTTCGACTGCCATGGTGTTTATTCCGGCTGTGCGTTGACAGAAGATGGCAGAATTTCTTTTTACTATACCGGAAATGTCAAGCTGGACGGCGACTTTGATTATGTGACGGAAGGAAGGGAAGCCAACACCATACTCGTGGAGAGCGGGGATGGCTTCCGGTTTGGACGAAAGCAGCTTTTGATGACAAATGAAGATTATCCGGAAGATGTGACAAAACATGTCCGGGATCCGAAGGTCTGGAAAGAGAATGGCATCTACTACATGATTCAGGGGGCCAGACGGAAAGATGATGTTGGAGAGGCGCTTCTATTTGCATCTTCAGACCGGATTCACTGGTTATTGAAAAACAGAATTACCACAAAAGAGCCGTTTGGCTTCATGTGGGAATGTCCGGACTACTTTGAAATTGATGGAAAGAAGATTCTCTCTGCATCGGTACAGGGACTGGAAGGTGAGAAATGGAAAGACAAAAATGTCTACCAGTCCGGTTATTTTGAAGTGAAAGGCCACGTTGCAGAGCAGTGTACGCTTTCGGAATATGTACTCTGGGATTGCGGTTTTGATTATTATGCGCCGCAGAGCTTTGAGACAGAGGATGGCCGGAGAGTCCAGATTGGATGGATGGGAATGCCGGACTGTCCGGAACATACAAACCGGACTATCGAGGACGGATGGCAGCACTGCTTCACTATTCCAAGAGAAATTTATGTGAAAGACGGAAGAGTCCTGCAGCGTCCGGTCAGAGAACTGGAAGAAAGGAAACGGATTCTGGCAGAAGCGACAGGCGGCCTTTATGTGGAAGAAGAACCTGTTTATGAAGCAAGAATTGCGGAAATCAAAGAAAATCAGTTCCATGCTGTACTCGGAGAAGAATTGATTCTTGAATATCGGGACAGCAGATTTGAGATGCGGTTTATCAATCCTTCCAAAGACAATGCGTCCGGCGGACGGACCCTCCGGTATCAGGAAATCGAAACTCTGAATAATGTAACCATTCTCACAGATGTATCGACCTGCGAGGTGTTTGTAAATGATGGAGAGTATGTCTTTTCCACGAGATTTTATCCGGAAAACTACGGACTTCAAATTCAGGCGGACGAAGCGAAGCTAAAGATGTGGGAACTGGTTTCGTAAAAAGGTTAATGATTATAGTAGGGCAGTATCGCGGCAAACGGTACTGCCCTGCTTTTGCCATCTGGAAATAGGGGACATGACTCGTATGAGAGAAAACCAAATCAGATATTACGGTTAAAAGAAGAGGGTATTGCATTTGAACCGTAGAAATCAGAATCTACGGTTGCGAAACAAGAATTGCCAGATCAAACCGTCTGCGGTCGCTAAAACCTGCAGTTATAATGAAGAAATTTCCCAAAAGCCGAAAAATCTGACTATCGGACCCGGGCAGGTTTCTCAGCAGTTTTCTACTGGCAAAATCGTCTGATATCTCTTGCCTTTTGTCATGGAATATTATAGAATAATTCTGTGAGTTACTATGCTGAAGTGATTCAGCGAAAGGAGTTATAGCAATGGGATATGAAAAATTAAACGAGAAGATGATGGAGCTTAAAGATGAGATCTTTGCTTCCATCAAAGAGAGTGTCGCAATCGAAAGTGTCAAAGGCGCACCGGAGGAAGACGCACCATATGGAAGAGGACCGAAGGAAGCTCTGGACCACGCTCTGGCACTGGGCGAGAAGCTTGGATTTAAGACAGGCAATCTTGACAACAAGGTTGGCTGGATCGAATATGGCGAGGGCGAAGAAATGGCAGCGGTTCTTGGACATCTGGATGTTGTTCCGCTTGGAGAGGGATGGAAATACCCGCCGCTGGCATGCGAGATTCATGACGGACAGATGTACGGCCGCGGAGTTCTGGATGACAAGGGACCGGTAATCGGAGCGATTTATGCACTGAAAGCGATCCGTGATCTCGGACTTCCGATCGACAGAAGAATCCGTGTGATTTTCGGAACAGATGAAGAAAACGGTTCTTCCTGTGTAAAACATTATAACGAAGCTGGCGGAGAACAGCCTGCGATCGGCTTTACTCCGGACGGACAGTTCCCGGTTATCTTCTGTGAAAAGGGACAGTCTTTCTGGGAAGTTACAAAGAAAGTAGAAAATCCGTCCAGTGTCAAAGTGCTTTCTATTGAGGGCGGTACAGCAAAGAATGTCGTAACACCAAAATGTACAATGGTTGTAGAAGGTGATCTGGATGTCAAAGAAGCAGACGGCATCACCGTGACAAAGGCAGATGGAAAGACTACAATCGTGGCAGAAGGACAGGGCGCACATGGCAGTACTCCGGAAAAAGGAGTCAATGCGGCAATCAAGCTGTTTGAGGCTGTAAAAGATTGTGGCATCGATGGAGATCCGGGACAGATGATCAACTTTATTCTGGAAAAGATCGGAACAGAGACAAATGGAAAATCTCTCGATATCTGCTGGACAGACGAGGAGACAGGAGAGACAACAGTCAACCTTGGTGTTGTAAAATGCACAGAGGAAGATCTGTTCTTCACACTAGATATCCGCTATCCAAAGAATGGAGACCGCGACACCCTTGTTGCAACAATGAAGAAACAGGCAGAGGCTTATGGAATGAATGCAGATCTGGAGTCTGAAGGCAAACTGTTATACGTGCCGAAGGATTCTGAGCTGATTCGGAAGCTGATGAACGTATATAAAGAAGAAACAGGAAGAGACGATCAGCCGATCGCCATCGGAGGCGGTACATATGCAAAAGCATTTGATAATATGGTTGCTTTTGGGCCGACATTCCCGGGAGAGCCGGATGTCATTCACCAGCCGAATGAATGTGCGGATGTAGAGAAAATGATGCTGTCCTACCAGATTCTGGCGGCAGCAATGTATGAGATTGCACAGAAATAAAATGCTGATTTAAGACAGAATAGAAAAAGGATTCCGGAACTGTTCCAATGTCCGTTTTGTGATGTTGGAAACAGTCCGGAATCCCTTTTTTACGTGAAAATGCATTCCCCTCTTGCCGGAAAATATAGGATATGATACATTGGGCTTACAACACTTTTGGATGAGGGAGGTTATGAGGTGAAACTGATTTTGGAGTATCTGAAAAGATACAAATTCTGGTTTGTCCTGAACGTGATTTCCGTCTTTGGATTTGCTCTGGTGGAACTGGGGATTCCAACGATCATTTCCTATATGATCGACCAGGGAGTCATGAATGAGGACAAAGGATTTTTGATGAAGATGGGAGTGCTGACAGCGGTGATTTCTGTGATTGGCGTCTGCGGCACCATTCTTCTTGGTTACTGCTGTGCCCGGATTTCCACAGGGATTGCTCATGATATCCGGCAGGATGTTTTCCGAAAGGTACAGACTTTTTCGCACAGCGAAATGAATGAGATCGGAGTGGCATCTCTGATTACGAGAACAAACAATGATGCTTTTCAGATCATGATGTTTATGAATGTAATTTTGAGGACGGCAGTGCTGACCCCGGTTATGATTGTAGTAAGTTTCATGCTGACAGTCCGCACCTCTTTGGATCTGTCGCTGATCATTATTTCTACGATTCCTCTGATTATTATCGGGGTCGTTATTGTGGCGAAGATTTCCTCTCCGATCAGTGAGAGGCAGCAGGCGTCACTGGATTCTATCAACAGGATTTTCCGTGAGAATCTGACCGGTATCCGTGTCATTCGTTCTTTTAATAATGATGAATATGAATCTGAACGGTTTGACAAAGAAAATGTAAATTTTATGAACCAGTCGAAAAAGCTGTTTAAGCTGATGACCTCGACAGATCCGGTATTCTTTCTTATGATGAATCTTGCGATCATTGCGATCTATGTTGTTGCGAGCTTTATGATTGATGCCGGTACACTTCCTGTTGGAAAGCTGATTGCTTTTATGGACTATGTTTTCCATGCAATGTTTTCCGTATTGCTGTTCTGCCTTGTGTTTATGATGTATCCAAGGGCGAATGTGTCGGCAAAACGTATCCGGCGGGTACTTAAAACCGAGTCAATCATCGAGAACCACCCGGATGCTTCAAAGACAGAGTCCAGGGAAAAGAGTATCGTATTTGATGATGTTACTTTTGCTTATCCGGACGGAGAAGAAGCGGTTCTGCAGCATATTTCTTTCGAGGCGAAGAAAGGCGAGACGGTAGCATTTATCGGAAGCACCGGTTCCGGAAAGAGTACGTTGATCAAGCTGATCCCGAGATTTTATGATGTATCAGCCGGAAAGATTTTGATCAACGGAGTGGACGTACGGGATATGGACATTTATAAGCTCCGCGAACGGATCGGATTTGTGTCCCAGAAGGCCAATCTTTTCAGTGGGACAATCGAGGAGAATATCCGTTTCGGCAACCGGAACGCGAGCATGGAAGAAGTAGTCCATGCGGCAAAAGTAGCGCAGGCCTATGATTTCATTATGGAGAAACCGGGGCAGTTTCAGGAGAGGATTGTAGAAGGCGCGGGAAATGTTTCCGGAGGACAGAAGCAGAGGCTTTCGATCGCAAGAGCACTGGTGCGGCACGCGGATATCTATATCTATGACGATTCTTTCTCCGCACTGGATTTCCGGACGGACGCAAAGCTGCGCAGTGAGCTTCGTAAGGAGATGACGGATGAGATTGTCCTGATCGTTGCGCAAAGAGTCTCTACGATTATGGATGCGGACCAGATTATTGTTCTGGACGAGGGCAGGATCGTCGGAAAGGGCACGCACAAAGAACTGCTTAAAAACTGCAGTGTATATCATGAAATTGCAGCTTCCCAGCTGAGTGAGGAGGAACTGGCTTATGAATAAAGAACAGATCGGCTGGAAGGCATGTATGAAAGGGATGGGACGGTTTGTAAGTCCGTACAAAGGAAAACTTTTAGTGGCAGTCCTGACGACAGTGTTTGCGACAGCAATCTATTCCCTGAATCCGACAATAGAGGGGCTTGCAACGACACAGCTCGCCCGGGACGCGTCTGAAATTCTCCAGGGTGTCAGCGGGGCACATGTACATTTTGACAAGGTATTCCGCATTCTGGCGCTTCTTGGTACAAGTTATGTGACAAGGGCACTGGCGCTCCTTGTGTCGGCATTTTTCCTGACCAATGCGATTCAGCAGACGATGCATGATTTGAGAGGGGCACTTCAGAAAAAAATCCAGAAGATGCCGGTCAGCTATTTTGACGAGCACGCTTTTGGAGATGTATTAAGCTGTGTGACCAACGATGTGGATACGCTGAGCAATGCTCTGCAGCAGACGCTGACCAGGGTGATCAGCGGGGTGCTGACTTTTATTCTTGCGGTCAGCATGATGCTTCGGATCAATGTAGCGATGACGCTGATTGCATTGATCATTATTCCGCTCGTGGCGCTTATTACGAAGGTATTTGTAAAGCGTTCCCAGGATCTGTTTGACATTCAGCAGAAAACCGTAGGACAATTGAATGGTGCAATCACGGAGCTGTACGGCGGATTTAATGAGATTATCAGTTACAATAAACAGGAAGATGTGGAAAAACAGTTTGAGGAAGTAAATCAGAAGATGAGAAATTCCGCGTTCAAGGCGCAGTTTGTCTCCTCTTTGATTTCTCCCTGCGTGTCACTTGTGACTTACCTGACGATCGGTACCTGTGCGGTAATCGGATGTCTTCAGGTTATTCAGGGGACCATTACGATCGGACAGCTTCAGGCATTTGTGCGCTATATCTGGCAGATCAACGATCCGCTGTCCCAGGTTTCCCAGCTTTCCGCACAGGTACAGGCAGCCTTTTCCGCCATGCGCAGAATCTTTACCCTTCTTGCTGAGAAAGAAGAGGATCAGGGCGGAAAGGCAGAGATTGCAAAGGATAAAATCGAAGGCAATGTGACCTTTGAACATGTACAGTTTGGATACGATAAGGAACTTCTGATGAAAGATGTCAATATCGATGTCAAGAAAGGCCAGACGGTGGCGATCGTCGGTCCGACAGGAGCAGGAAAGACAACGCTGATGAATCTGCTGCTCCGCTTTTACGACGTGAAGGGTGGTTCCATCAAGATTGACGGCGTTGATATCCGGGATATGAAACGGGAAGATCTGAGATCGCTGTTCTCGCTCGTACTGCAGGATACATGGCTGTTCTCCGGAAGTATTTATGACAATATCCGCTACGGAAGACAGAATGCAAGAAAAGATGAGATTATCAGCGCTGCGAAGATGGCAAATGTCCATCACTACATCCGCACACTGTCCAGAGGATACGATTCACTGATCAATGAGGAAGCGAACAATATTTCTCAGGGAGAAAAGCAGCTCCTTACCATCGCAAGAGCGATTCTGAAGGATCCGCAGATTCTGATTCTGGACGAGGCGACATCCTCGGTGGACACCAGACTTGAGAGAAGGCTTCAGGAAGCCATGCTTCGGGTGATGGAGGGAAGAACATCCTTCGTTATCGCCCACCGGCTTTCTACAATCCGGGACGCGGACATGATTCTGGTACTGCGGGACGGAGATATTGTGGAACAGGGAACACACGAAGAGCTTCTGGCAAAGAAAGGTATGTACGAAAAACTGTATCATTCTCAGTTCGCGGGACAAAATTTTGATGAGGTTTGCTAGACATTGTGGTATGATAGTGTATAGATAATATGAGGAAAGGGGCATGAATCCATGAAAAAGAAACTCATTTTAGTTACATCACCACCGGCATGCGGAAAAACCTATGTTGCCATGAAACTTGCGGCAGAACTGAAGCATGTTGTATATCTGGATAAAGATGCACTGATTATTCTGAGCAGACAGATTTTTGAAGTGGCAAATCAGCCATATGACAGAAGCTCGGATTTCTTTGAAGAACATATCCGTGATTACGAATATGCGGCGATTCTGGATATGGCAGTGGATGCGCTGGAATACGATGACATTGCGCTGATCAACGCGCCGTTTACCCGTGAGGTCAGAAATCCGAGATTTATGGAGAGCCTCCGGCAGGATCTGATGCGAAAGAATGCAAGACTTTATGTTGTGTGGGTTGTCACAGATCCGGCAATCTGCAAGAAGAGGATGATCCGGAGAAACAGCGACCGTGACACATGGAAGCTGGCACACTGGGATGAGTACATGGCAAAGACTGATTTTTCCATCCCGGAAGAACTGAACGACAAAAGCAAAGATCAGGAGCTCCTTCTGTTTTATAATTCCAATGAAGAAGAGTTCCGCAAATCCATGAAAGAAGTGGTACGAAAACTCCAGGATGAGGAGTAAAGAGAAAAGTCAGACAGACGAATGCAGACAGGAGATTCCGGCCGGACGGCAGGGGATCTCCTGTCAGACGTAGGGGGAGTCTGGAACAAGGACAAAAGAGAGGACCGGAATATGGAAATACAGATGTACAATATGGGGCTTGGAGAATGTTTCCTGCTGGAAGACGGAACAGAAAAACTGGCAGTCAACTGTGGAACCCGCAATAAAAGAATCAATGGGACAGACAGCGGAGAGATTTACCGGGAGATACAGGACCGGGCGGCAGAAGAGGGATATGATTTGCTGATTACACAGTTTGATCCGGAACATATCAGCGGGTTCCTCCAGACAGGCCGGGTACGGCCGGGTGACGGAATCCGGACTGTATACCTTCCGGATCTCTTTTCGGAACGGTGGATGAACGAGGTGCTTGCTCTGCTGCTTTTGCAGGATCTTTCCAGAGGAGGGTTTCTTCCGGGAAAAGCGGTGACACTTACCAGCCTGATGGAAGTACTTTTAACTTTTCCGGGCAGGCTTTGTTTCCTGAAAAGGGGAGAGAGCATCGGCGGGAGGTATCAGGTACTCTGGCCGCAGAAAGACGGACTGAAAGCGGAGATGGAACAGACACTTAAGTCCGCGGGGATTCTCGACGCTTTTTATGAGCAGGACCGCTGCATGTGGAGAGAACTGGTCCGGGTCTCCTCAAGAATGAGAGAGATTTACATGCGGCTTCTTGCCATTTCCAGAAGCGCGGATGTTCCGAGAAATGAAGAAGGAATCCCGGTGGAACTGGAAGAGGACATCAAAAACTTCCGGTCGGACTTCAGAAAGCTGCGTAGAAACGAGCGGTTTCTTGGAATGGTGGAACGGTGCCAGAAACATCTTGAGATTCTGAAAGCATTTCATGACAGGACAGGACTGATTTTTCATACCCGTGAAGACAGCAGCAGGAATTTTCTCTATACAGGAAACACCTGGAAAGAAAGGGCGGCATGGCTGGCGGCAAATGAGGACGGGCTCGCCGGACTTCACAGAGAATACTGGTGCATTACGCTTCCGGGACATGGGACGGATGCCTGTTACTGGGATTTCTCGGAGTATGCTCCGAAGCACTTCCTCGTATCCAACGGGTACGTAGCGGGACAGGAGAACGGGAAGGTATCCGGACGTTACAGCGGCATGTTCGCCGTCCCGGATGTAACGATGCACTGTACCAGCGCAGACTGGTGCGAGGGGCGGAGGAACGGTATCTGCAGCTGCTGGAGCGCGCAGATCACATCTCCGCATCATTATTCCGTCATCCGGTAGCACGAAAGAAAAGAGCCGACATGCAAAGAAAGGGAGGACAGACAGAATGAATAAGAGAAGAGCAGATAACGGAATCCCGAAGTATCAGCAGATTGCTACAGATATTGCCTATAAAATTGTAAATGGAATTTATCAGGAGGATCAGAAAATCTATGCAAGATCCGCCATCGGGAGTCAGTACAGTGTTTCTTCGGAGACAGCGCGCAGAGCAATGTGCATTCTTGCGGACTGGGATGTGGTGACGATTGAGAAAAACAGCGGTGTTCTGATCAAGTCGGTGGATAATGCAAAGAATTTTCTTCAGCAGCAGAAACAGACAAAATCAATCCAGAATCTAAAACGGAATATTCTTGACAGTGTGGAACGCCAGCAGGAGGAAATCAAAGAGCTCTATGATTATCTGACAGAGATGATTGATCAGATTGAGCGTTACCGGTCAACCAATCCATTTATCCCGTATGAAATTGTGATTACAGATCAGACTCCTTATCTGGACCGGACTGTCGGGGAAGTGGATTTCTGGCAGGAAACCTTTGCGACCGTGATCGCAATCAGGAGAAATGGAGTGCTTATGATGTCTCCGGGGCCAAAAGCGGTGTTTAAACTCAATGATATCCTGTATTATACAGGGGATGAGAAATGTCCGGAAAGGGTACAGAAATTTATGTATCCGCATCAGTAAAAAAGTACTTGCAAAAGTAACAACTTTAAAATAAAATAGAGTTGTCATTCATGGCTATAATGTAACTCACAAAAAAGAGCAGGAGGTTCTGATGCAGATCTTCCTGTTTTTTTCTTTTACCCGGCCCGGAACGTCAGGGAAGGGAGAGGACTGCATGGAAAAGAACAAGGTTGACATCACATTCACACTGTAATAAGATAAAGCAAAAAGAAAATGGAGTCATTATGAAAAAAGATACGATAAAAGAAGTTGTAGAAAAACTGAACCGTAATTACCTCACTGAGGAACTGTTCATGCCGAAAAAAGGGCGGAGGCTTCCGGAGCGCGCGGCGGTGATTGAGATTATCCGTGATCTCAGACAGATTATTTTTCCGGGATATTTTGGAAAAGACAGCGCGCTGGAACTGGATACCGCCTACTATGCAGGATACCGGATCAACCATCTTTACGATGCACTGAAAGAGCAGATCACCATTGCGCTGAGATATCAGGGGAAAGAAGAGAATGTAGAGCAGAAGGCTCAGGAAGTGACGGACCGCTTCTTCTCCCGGATTCCGGATATCCAGAATCTGATGCTCAAAGATGTACAGGCAGGATTTGACGGGGACCCGGCGGCCCAGAGCCGGGAGGAGATTATCTTTTCCTATCCTGGACTGTTCGCGGTTTATGTGTACCGGATTGCCCATGTGCTTTATGGTGAAAAGATCCCGTTTATTCCGCGGATCATGTCAGAGTATGCGCATGGAAGAACAGGGATCGATATCAATCCGGGAGCCAGAATCGGAGAATATTTCTTTATTGACCACGGCACCGGAATTGTAATCGGGGAGACGACCGAGATCGGTGACTATGTCAAACTTTATCAGGGCGTGACGCTGGGGGCGCTGTCTACAAGAAACGGACAGAAGCTTGCCGGACTGAAACGACACCCTACCATCGGCGACCATGTGACGATCTACTCGAATTCCACCGTCCTTGGTGGAGATACCGTGATCGGGGAACACTGCATTATCGGAGGAAATACTTTCATTACAGAGTCCGTGCCGCCTTACACGAAAGTAAGCGCCAAGAGCCCGGAACTGATTTTCAAAACTCCAAAAGAAAATCAGGAAAAGAAGAATCTCTGGGAGTGGGAAAACTAAAACTCCTTTACCTCGGAAGACGGACGTAGTAAAATATAGGCAAAAGAACAACAGGAGGGAAAGTTTATGGGACAGGAACTGATTTTAAAATTAAAAGAAGTAAAACAGGCACTGGTAGACCTTGATCTCAAAGGCGAAGAGTGGGAAGAACGTCAGGAAATTCTGCAAAAGCTTGAAGACGTGACCTCCTATGTAAAGGATGCCATGGGAAGCGGAAAACTATAAAGCAGAAAGGATGAAAGACGATGCAGCCAAAGATCAGGGCACTGGTATTTGACATGGACGGGCTTCTCTTTGACTCGGAGAAAGTGGTCCAAAAATCGTGGTATATCGCCGGAGAACGGCTGGGATACCCAAACGTAGGAGATCACATCTATCATACCCTCGGGTTTAATGTTGTAAGAAGAAGCAGGTATTTCAGGGAGACATTTGGAGAGGAATTTCCGGTAGAGACCTTTAATCAGATGACAAGGAAGATTTTTTATGAATTGAAGGAGACGGAAGGAGTTCCGAAAAAGCCGGGTGTGGATGAGCTGCTTTCCTACGCAAAAGAAGAAGGATACCTGCTGGCGGTCGCCACTTCGTCCGGGGAGGCCTATTCCAGAACGCTTCTGAAAGAGGGAGGGATCTGGGATTATTTTGACGCCGCGGTCTTTGGCGATATGGTCACACATGCCAAGCCGGATCCGGAGATTTATCTGAAAGCATGTGGGAAACTTGGAGTGAAGCCTTCGGAAGCGGCCGCACTGGAGGACTCGCCGAATGGAATCCGTTCTGCGTATGCGGCGGGTATGTATCCGATTGTCATACCGGATCTGGTCAGGCCGGACGAGGAGATCAAAAGTCTCAGCACATGGCAGTGTGAATCATTGTTTGATGTGATCAGTATACTGAAAGAAAAGTAAGAATCAGCCGTACAGAAAAGGCAGTCCTTCTCTGTGCGGCTGATTTTGTGATGTATGAGGAATGTGCGTACATCCTAAAGATTCAGAAAGCGGCTGCAGCATTCCTCAAAGACGTGAATCTGATGTGTCAGGTCTTCTGCCTGTATGTCGGACAGACTTTCCAGAAGAAGATCCTGAGCACGGTGTACGCCTTCTTTGTCAAGAGGAGGCGTAAGAGCGAAATCGCTGTAGGCCCGAAGCTTCTGGAAATAGAGATTCAGGTCCGCGGGATTTTGTTCCTTATATGCCAGTTCATACATATAGTGGGAGTCTGCAGCGTCAGAATCACTGCATTTTTGACAGATCCACTTTCCAAGGTAATAATATTGATTTCCGATCCGGTAGACAAATCCCGGACGGGAGATGAAATCCTGATGGTTCATATCCGGCACCTCCTTGTCATTAGCCGTTGATGATAACCTGTTTCAGGGAAAGATCCGGATTTAACAGGACCAGATTTCCGATTTTGCCCGGAGAGATGCTTCCGTACAGATGCTCCAGGTGCAGTGCGCGTGCCGGATTGTAGGTGGCACAACGGACAGCGTCTTCCAGCGGAATGTCCATCTCGGTTACTGCGGTACGCATACAGTCGGCAAGGTTTGTCACGGATCCGGCCAGTGCTCCGCCCTCTGCCAGAGTGGCATGTTTTCCGGACACATTGACATCCAGTCCGCCGAGGGTGTAGGAGCCGTCCGGCATTCCTGTGGCGCGCATACTGTCACTGATCAGGCAGATTCTTTCGGAACCAAGCATGGCAAAGGCAGCCCGTACCATGGACGGATGAATATGGACTCCGTCACAGATCAGCTCTGCGAATACATGTGGACTGTCAAATACAGCGCCGACAACACCCGGTTCCCGGTGGGTAAATGCAGGCATGGCATTGAAAAGATGAACAGCATGGCAGGCTCCGGCATCGAAAGCGGCCTTTGCGTCTGCATATGGAGCGTTTGTATGTGCCAGAGAAACGGATACGTTGTCCTTCACTTTCCGGATAAAATCAAGTGTCCGTTCCAGACCCATTTCCGGCGCAACGCCGATAAATTTGATCAGCCCTTTTGCGGCATCCTGAAATTCATTAAAAAGAGCGGCATCACATGGAATGATATTCCTTTCGTCCTGCGCGCCTTTCTTTGCGATGCTGATAAAAGGCCCTTCCATATTCAGACCCACAAGATGTGCACCCTGCTCATTTGTGTAGGAAGCAGCGGTAGCAAGAATCTTCTTGAGCTCTTCTGAAGGAAGTGTCATGGTGGCCGGACAGATGGTTGTTACACCTATGGAAGCTTCGTATTCGGCAATTGTCCGAAGTGCTTCCGGATCGTTATCACAGACGTCGGCTCCCATGCATCCGTGAAAATGAATGTCAATCAGTCCCGGAATGGCGTAGGCACCGCCGCCGTCCACAACTTCACCGGAACCGGAAGCAGTTTCGCAAAACAGTCCGTCTTCAATCACTACATCACCCGGATGGAAGTGAAAATCCTCCCCGTATACTTTTACATTTTTGATAATCATAATAGTACTCCTTTGTCTGAAAGAAAAGGATGCCGGGAAAGAATCCTTCCTCCCGGCATCCCTGATTACATGTTAACGAGGAACTTTGGAAAAAGCAGCCTCATCAGCTACAACGGTTACGTCCGGATGGAACTGCAGGATTGATGCAGGTACTTCCGGCGTAACAGGCCCAAAGAATGATTTTGCGACCGCTTCAGCTTTATCTTCTCCGCTTACAATAAGGAGAATTTTCTTTGCGCGCATAATGGTTCCGATGCCCATGCTGTAAGCCTGTTTCGGAACATCATCAGCGGAAGCAAAGAAACGTTTATTTGCTTCAATCGTACTTGGCTGAAGGTCAACACAATGTGTTGCTTTCGGGAATTCACTGCCCGGTTCGTTGAATCCGATATGACCATTGTGTCCGATTCCGAGAAGCTGAAGATCCACACCGCCGAGAGAAGCAACGACTTCTTCGTAGTGCGCACATTCTGCTTCGCTGTCTTCGCATGTGCCGTCCGGGATATTGGTGTTTGCCGGATCGATATTTACATGATCAAACAGATGATCATGCATGAAATAATAGTAGCTCTGATCATTATCTTTTGGAAGTCCCTTGTACTCATCCAGATTGGCTGTCTTCACCTGTGAAAAATCAAGGTCACCATTCTCGTATTTGGCAACAAGGTTTTTGTAGGTTCCGACCGGAGAAGAACCTGTAGCCAGACCAAGTACACAGTCCGGTTTTGAAATAACCTGTGCTGCGATGATGTTGGCAGCTCTCTGACTCAGAGCATCGTAATCTTTTTCCACGTAGAATCTCATGACTAAAATCTCCCTTTTGTTTGATAGTTACAGTATAACACATAAAAAGAGAAAGTACTTTCAAAACGTGGCTTTTTCAAAAAATTCCGGTCTGTGAAAATCCGGAGCGTCTGACAGGATGGGCGAAAATGCAGCGTAATGCTCGATGGACGGATCTTCCGAAATCTTATAAAAGTTGCAGGAAAAGGTATCGGGAAGACCGGATTTTGTGATTCCGTAAATCTGTTCCAAAAGGGAAAGCGGAAGATGGAAGGTCAGTTTCCAGCAGTCCGGCATCAGACGGACATGGTGTGACAGCGCACGGCATTCTGCTTCCGAAAACAGGGTACGGCCGGTACGGGCAAATCCGTACTGGGCAAGGAGAGCGCCGTTTGCGTTGAATTCCAGATTGATATACGGAGAGAGTTTCCGGCTTCGCTTTCCGGAAAACGGGAAGTGAAAAAACGCTTCCATGGCACTGTCCAGGTAAACCGGAACCTGAAAGCCGGTCTGACGGCGGAGCGGATCTGTCTCAAAACAGGTCATTTCCACGTAGAATCCGTCACCGGGCACATATCCGATCCGGCCTGTAACGGGAGGAGCAAATTTCGTTCCCCAGAGTAAATGGGACACCTCAAATGAGGTGCCCTCTGAAGATAACTGTTCCGGGAAGGAGAGGATCTGAATTTTCATTATGCCGAAACCCCGCTTTCCCAACGGCCGCTTGCCCCGCATGGAAGTACAAGACCGTTTGAAGAAACCGGAAGACCGATTTCCTGAGAGTCCACATGACCGTGGAACTGTTTCAACTCCGTGCCGAGCATATAGGTCAGAACTGCAGGAGCGAGGCCGGTTGTGTAAGAGTTGACAAGGAAAAACAGCGGCTTGTCGGACAGAATCTGTGTACACTTCCGGATCAGAGGATGAATGGCATCCTCGATCTTCCAGATCTCGCCTTTTGGTCCGCGGCCGTAGGAAGGCGGATCCATGATGATGGCATCATAATGATTTCCTCTGCGGATTTCTCTTTCGACAAATTTCATACAGTCGTCCACAAGCCAGCGGATCGGCGCGTCCGAAAGGCCGGAGGAAGCAGCATTTTCCTTTGCCCATGTGACCATGCCTTTGGAAGCGTCCACGTGAGTGACGTGCGCTCCGGCAGCGGCAGCCGCAAGAGTGGCTCCTCCGGTGTAGGCAAACAGGTTCAACACCTTGACCGGGCGTCCGGCGGAACGGATTTTTTCAGAAAACCAGTCCCAGTTTGCCGCCTGTTCAGGGAAGAGTCCCGTATGTTTAAAGCTGAAAGGCTTCAGATTAAAGGTCAGATCCCGGTAATGGATCTGCCATTGCTTCGGAAGGCTGAAGAATTCCCATTCTCCGCCGCCTTTTTTACTTCTGTGATAATGTGCGTTTGGATGATACCACCCGCGGTTTGTCTTTTCAGTATTCCAGATTACCTGCGGGTCCGGGCGGACCAGGATGTAATCACCCCAGCGTTCCAGCTTTTCCCCGCCGGAACAGTCTATGACTTCATAATCTTTCCAACCATCTGCAATCCACATGATTAACAATCCTTTCTATATCTGATATTTATCGTGACGGTGTGATTCCGTTTTGTGAATCCTCCATAATCCTGTTTATTATAGCAGTAAAGGAATAAAAGCTCAATGAAAAACACCCTTTTTGAGCCGAACCTATAGAAAAAGCAAATGATTGATATACGAAAAACCGATAAGTAAATCCGTTTACCGGCTATTTGCTTAGTGTTAAAATAATCGGTAGATATGGAACTAAACAGGAAAGGTGGAACAAGAAATGATCAAAGTAAACGCAATCGGAGATAATTGTCCGATTCCTGTAATTAAAACAAAGAAAGCAATGAAGGAGCTGACAGGACCGGATACAATCGAAGTACTGGTAGATAACGAAATCGCTGTTCAGAATGTGACAAAGATGGCTCAGTCCTCAGGCGGAAAAGTAACATCCGAAAAGAAAGCGGAGAAAGAATACCGCATCCTGATTGAGATGGAAGGTGCACCGGCAGCAGAAGAGGCTGAAGAAGAGGTTTCCTGCACACCGGACAAGAGAGGAAATACGATCGTTGTCGTATCTTCGGACAAGATGGGAAGCGGAAACGAGGAGCTGGGAAAAGTCCTGATGAAAAGTTTTCTCTTTGCGGTGACACAGCTTGAGGAGCTGCCAAAGACCATGCTCTTTTATAATGGAGGCGCGACACTGACGACAGAGGAGTCCGACTCTCTGGAAGATCTGAAGAATCTGGAGGCACAGGGCGTTGAGATCATGACGTGCGGAACATGTCTTGATTACTATGGACTGAAAGAGAAGCTGGCTGTCGGAACAGTAACAAATATGTACAGCATTGTAGAGACGATGGAACAGGCATCAAAAGTGATCAGACCATAAAGACAACAGTATGGAAGTATACATCAGGATCGGCATCAGACTGTGCTGATCCTGATATTTTTTTGACGGGAAACGTAGATTTTTGGTTGATCTTGTTTCTGTTTATGATATAATAAAAAAGTTATAAGTTTTTTCTATAAGTGCATGCGAAAGGAGAAGAAGAAAAAGATGATTCAGGATGTGAAATTGACACAAATGACAAAGACGGCGGGGTGAGCCGCCAAGATAGGTCCTGAGACCCTTGCCCAGGTTCTGGGTAAGCTACCGAAATTCCATGATGACAACCTGATCGTCGGAATCGAGACAGCGGATGATGCTGCGATCTACAAGGTGACAGATGACATCGCCATGATCCAGACGGTTGATTTCTTCACTCCGATCGTAGATGATCCATATATGTTCGGCCAGATTGCGGCAGCCAATTCGTTAAGCGATGTGTGGGCCATGGGAGGAGAGCCGAAGGTGGCGCTTAACATCGTCGGATTCCCGAACTGTCTGGATCCGTCCATTTTAGGAGAAATCTTAAAAGGCGGAGCGGACAAGGTGATGGAAGCAGGCGCCGTGCTGGTGGGCGGACACACCATTCAGGATGATGAACCGAAATACGGACTCTGTGTTTCCGGATTCGTTCATCCGAAGAAGATTTTTAAAAATTACGGCTGCAGGCCGGGAGATAAGCTTATTCTGACAAAGCAGATTGGAAACGGTATCGTCAATACGGCGATTAAAGCGGAGATGGCTTCTGAAAGAGCGATCAAGGAGGCAGAGACTGTCATGTCTTCTCTCAACAAGAAAGCGAAAGAGGTTGTGGAGAAGTATGACGTATCCGCCTGCACGGACGTGACAGGATTCGGGCTTCTTGGACACGGGGCCGAGATGGCAACTGCAAGCGGAGTGTGCCTGAATCTGGATGTGAGAAAGATCCCGTATTTTGCGGATGCGGTTGAGTATGCAAAGATGGGACTGATTCCGGCAGGGGCGTACAAAAACAGAGGACATTCCGGACAGTATGTGGATATCGGCAGTACGCCGGAACACTACGTGGATCTCCTTTATGATCCGCAGACATCCGGAGGGCTTCTGATCAGCGTTGCGCCGGAGCAGGCAGATGCTGTCATGGAAGATTTTGAGAAAAAGGGACTGGATACCAGGGTGGCCATGATAGGTGAAGTATCGGAAAAAGATCAGGAGGACAACACATTCATCCGGCTTGTATAGATGCCGGAGAATGGAAAAGAGACGAAAATGGACAAAAATATTTTTTACCGCAGTATTCCGAAGGTGGATATACTGCTGGAAGATGAAAGAATCCAAAACGCAGCTTCGATTTATGAACGAGACACGGTGATGGATGCTATCAGGGAGCAGACAGAGTATGTGCGCGGACTGATCCGGACATGCGACGAAGAGGAGACGATCCGCCGCGGAATTGACAATCTGATTCCGGATATTATCCGGCGGGTGGAGAAGATGCATACGCCGGATATGCGCCCGGTGATCAATGCGACAGGTACGATTCTCCACACCAATCTGGGACGTGCCCCGATCAGCAGGGAGCATATGGCAAGGCTTGCGGAAGTAGCATGCGGATACTCCAATCTGGAGTATGATCTGGAGGCCGGCAGACGTGGGGAGCGGTACTCTCACTTTGAGAAGCTTCTCTGCAAGATTACGGGAGCGGAGGCTGCCATGGCAGTCAATAATAATGCTTCTGCCGTTATGCTGATTTTAAGTTCCATGGCAAAAGGAGGAGAGGTTGTCGTATCCAGAGGAGAGCTTGTGGAAATCGGCGGGAAATTCAGGATTCCGGACGTGATGGAGCAAAGCGGAGCCAGACTTGTGGAAGTGGGAACGACGAATAAGACTCACTATTCTGATTACGCGGATGCTGTCACAGAGGAGACGAAAGCTTTTCTGAAGGTTCACACAAGTAATTACCGGATTGTCGGATTTACCGAGTCCGTAGGCATCGACGATCTGATTCCGCTGGGACAGGAGTATGATCTTCCGATTATCGAAGACCTCGGAAGCGGTGTACTCATTGATCTGAGTAAATACGGACTGACTTATGAGCCGACGGTACAGGATTCCATCCGGAAGGGAGCGGATGTAGTCTGCTTCAGCGGGGACAAGCTTCTTGGAGGACCGCAGGCGGGAATTATCGTCGGAAAGAAAAAATACATTGATAAAATGAAGAAGAACCAGCTGACAAGAGCCCTCCGTATCGACAAGTTTACGGCGACGGCGCTGGAGCTGGTATTACAGGAATATTTAAGCGAAGAAAACGCGGTAAACAAGATTCCGGTTCTTCGCATGATTACAAAATCTGCCGAAGAGGTGGAAAAGTCTGCAAGACGATTTAAACGGATGCTGGAAAGAAAAGGACTTAAGGCGGCTATCACTCTTCAGAAGTGTGAATCCCAGATCGGAGGGGGATCTCTTCCGCTTGAGAGGATTCCGAGTATGGCTGTCGGCATCCGTCCGGAAACGATGAGTGTTCCGGAGCTTGAGACGGCAATGCGCCATCTGGAGGTTCCGATCATCCCAAGGACGGTCAACGATACGATTCTGATGGATGTGAGGACCATCGAGGAAGACCGGATGAAGCTTGCGGCAGACGAGTTAAAGCAGATATTATAATTACGATAGAGACAGTGGGAATGAAATAACATGAAACACATTATCATAGGAACAGCCGGTCATATTGACCATGGAAAGACGACGCTGATCAAGGCGCTGACAGGAAGAAATACAGACCGATGGGAAGAAGAGCAGAGAAGAGGGATCACGATCGATCTTGGATTTACCTATTTCGACCTTCCAAACGGCGACCGGGCAGGGATTATCGACGTGCCGGGACATGAGCGTTTTATTAACAATATGGTTGCAGGCGTGGTAGGGATGGATCTGGTCATGCTTGTAATCGCGGCGGATGAGGGAATCATGCCGCAGACAAGAGAACATATGGACATTCTTGGCGAGCTTGGTATTGAGAAGAGTATCATTGTCCTCAACAAATGCGATCTTGTGGATGAAGAGTGGATGGAGCTTGTTGAGGAGGAAGTGCGTGAGGAACTGCATGGCACATTCCTTGAGAATGCACCGATTGTAAAGGTATCCGCCGCTACAGGAGAGGGGCTGCCTGATCTTATCGATACGATCCAGCGGATGACGGAAAATGAAGTGACGGAAAAAGATATTCATACGATTCCGAGACTTCCGATTGACCGTGCGTTTACCATATCCGGATTCGGGACAATCATTACCGGAACCCTGCTTGCGGGGACAATCCGGAAAGAGGATACCCTTTGCATGTATCCGATCGGAAAAGAATGTAAAATCCGGAATATCCAGGTCCACGGCGAAAATGTGGATGTCTGCTATGCCGGACAGCGTGTGGCCATCAATCTCTCCAACATCAAAAAGTCTGAGATCAAGAGGGGCTGTGTTCTTGCGCCACCGAAAAATATGAAAAATACAGATCTTCTGGACGTAAGGCTCAATGTCCTTCCATCTTCCATGAGGATCCTTACCAATAATGCAAGACTTCACCTGTTTACAGGGACAAGCGAAGTTCTATGCCGTGCCGTCCTGCTTGATAAAGAGGAGATCGGACCGGGCGAGAGCGGCTTTGTGCAGCTGCGTCTGGAGGAGGAGATCGCCGTGCGAAGAGGCGACCGGTTTGTTGTGCGCTTCTATTCTCCAATGGAGACCATCGGGGGCGGCGTGATTCTGGAGCCGAATCCGAAATGGAAGAAGAGATTCCAGCCGGATGTGATTGAGGAACTGAAGAAAAAAGAGTCCGGCTCCTCTGCTGATGTGATCGAGCTTCATATCCGCCAGCATGACAAGACTATGGTGACAGTTGCGGAACTGGCCAAGATCACTGCGCTTGCACCGGAGGAAGTGGAGGAAGATGTAAAAGAGCTGCAGGCGGCAGGACAGATTCATGTGTTCCCTATGAAGAAAGATACCTATGTATGGCACAGAAGTTCGCAGGAGAGCATGACAGAGTCCATTTTAAAAGAGCTGGAAGGATTCCATAAGGCTCATCCGTACCGGCCGGGTATGCCGAAGGCAGAAGTGCATATGCGCTTTATGAAGCAGGTCAAGCCAAATGTATTTGACATGTATATTGAAATGCTGATAAATGAGGGAAAGATCGGACGCAGCGGAGAGTACCTCCATGCCCCGGCTTATGAGATACCAAAAGATGCGGTATTTGAGAAAGCATCCCGGACGATTCTTGAGACCTTTGAGAAAGCGGGGTATGATTTTGTCCGTTTTTCAGAGATCGTATTTCCGAAGCTCCCGGACGGAGTGAAGGAAGATGTGCTTCAGGTGCTGATTTCCGACGGAACTGTCGTAAAGATCAACGATGAAATGTATACACTGGCGTCCTATATGGAGAAAGCAAAAGCAAAGATTATTGAGAAACTTCAGAAGGACGGTTTGATTACGATTGCTGAGGTGCGGGATATGTTTGGAACAAGCCGGAAGAGCGCCAAGCCGATCCTGGAATATATGGACAGCCAGAAAGTGACTAAGAAAACAGGAGCAGAGAGCGAAAGGGTTGCATATTTATGAATTTAAAACAGTTGGAGGCATTCGTATGTGTCGCAGATAAGAAGAGCTTTTCCAAAGCGGCAAGGGAGCTGTATCTGACACAGCCGACGATCAGCGCACATATTGCCTCGTTGGAAAAGGAGCTGGATGCAAGGCTGTTTATCAGAAATACAAAAGAGGTGAGTCTGTCCGAGGATGGAACCGTTCTCTACAGCTACGCAAAACAGATGATTGATCTGGAAGAGCAGATTGAGGCATGTTTCTGCGGAGAGAGACAGTCGGATGTCAGAAAGATCACAATTGCGGCATCCACAATTCCGGCGCAGTATATTCTGCCGGGGATTTTGGCAAGGTTCATTGAGAAATATCCGAAAGAGCAGTTTAAGGTCATTGAGACGGACAGTTCCAAAGTGATCGAACTGATCTCCGGGGGAGCGGCTGATATCGGGTTTTCCGGAACTGTTCTCGAGAGGAAGTTCTGCAAATATATTCCTTTCTATAAGGATGAACTGATTATCATTATGCCGAATACGGAAAAGTATCAGGCGCTTATGGAGCAGGAAAATCTGGACTGGCTGAAATCAGAATCCTATATCATGAGGGAGGAAGGATCCGGGACACGAAAGGAAGCGGAAAAACAGCTGAAACGCTACGGGATCGATGTGGATCAGCTTACCGTAGTCGCAAGTATGGAGAGCCAGGAGGCAATTAAACGTTCCGTCATGAACGGAATGGGAATTTCCATTATCTCCAGACTGGCAGCGGAAGAAGAGGTCAGAACAGGAAAGGTGCTTTGCCGCAAGGTGCCGGGTGAAGGAGAAGGCCGGGACCTGAATGTCGTTTACAATAAAAACTTTCACCTTTCAAAATCCGCTGAGCGGTTTATTAAAGTAGTGAAAGAAATGTATCAAATTCACAAGTAATTACAGATTGCCAATTTATAGAATGTTTCTATAAATTGGCAATTTTCATAGGGTTTTTAAATTAGACTGGATTTGATAAAAAAGATATACTAGATGTAATGGGAGGGAGAGACTATGATTTATCTTGATAATGCGGCGACTACGATGCATAAGCCGCAGGAAGTGATCGATGCGGTTGTAAATGCAATGGGTTCCCTTGGAAATGCAGGGCGAGGTGCCAATACAGCATCTCTGGGGGCGGCGCGGATCATTTATGAAGCAAGAGAGCGCCTGGCAAAGCTCTTTGGTGCGGAGGAGCCGAAGCAGATCGCGTTTACATCCAATTCTACCGAAAGCCTGAATACGGCAATCCGGGGATTGATAGATCCTGGAGATCATGTAATTACGACTGTACTGGAGCATAATTCTGTCCTCAGGCCGATCTATGATCTTCAGGAAAAAGGAGTGGAAGTGACCTTTGTAAAGAGTGATGACAAGGGCAGGATCTGTTATGAAGAGATCGAGCAGGCAATCCGTCCAGAGACAAAGGCCATCGTGACGACACACGGATCCAATCTGACGGGAAATCTGGTTGATATTGGAAGGATCGGAAAGATGGCACATGACCATGGTGTTCTCTATATTGTGGATGCATCCCAGACGGCGGGGGTTTTCCCGATTGATGTCAAAGCCATGCATGTGGATGTACTCTGCTTTACAGGACACAAAGGACTCCTGGGCCCGCAGGGAACCGGCGGGCTTTATGTGAGAGAAGGACTGAAGATTCGTCCGCTGAAGATGGGAGGAAGCGGAGTACAGACATACAATCATCATCATCCGTCTGAAATGCCGACGGCACTGGAGGCAGGCACACTCAACGGGCATGGAATCGCAGGACTGAATGCGGCACTCGGCTACATCGAACGTGTTGGGATTGATACAATCCGCAGAACCGAGCAGAAGTGGATGCGGATGTTTTACGAGGGGGTAAAAGATATTCCCGGCGTGAAAATCTACGGTGATTTCGAGACGGAAGAGAGATGCCCGATCGTTACACTGAATATCGGGGATTATGATTCCGCGGAAGTCAGCGACGAACTTCTGATGACGTACGACATTTCCACGAGACCGGGCGGACACTGCGCGCCTTTGATGCATGAAGCACTCGGTACGGTAGAACAGGGATCCGTACGCTTCAGTTTCTCCCATTTCAATACTGAGGAAGAGATTCAGACTGCCATCCGTGCAGTAGAAGAACTCGCGAAAGAAGAATAAGGAACAGGAGGAAAGAGAATGAATTTATCTGACTCAAAGAAAAAACTGGCGCTTGCCGGCGTTGTCTGCGGTATTGTTGCTGCAGTTCTGGCTGCAACAGGAAACCCGGCGAATATGGCGATCTGTATCGCATGTTTTGTCAGGGACACTGCAGGAGCTCTGAAATTCCACAGCGCGGCGGCAGTACAGTATGCCAGACCTGAAATTGTAGGAATTGTGCTGGGAGCATTTGCGATCTCATTAGCGACAAAGGAATACCGGTCTACCGGAGGATCTTCTCCGATGATCCGTTTTGTCCTTGGAATGATCATTATGATCGGTTCTCTTGCATTCCTTGGCTGCCCGCTTCGTATGGTACTCCGTATGTCAGCAGGTGACCTGAATGCATGGGTTGCCCTGATCGGATTTGCTGCCGGCGTTGCAACAGGAGCATTTTTCCTGAAGAAAGGATTCAGCCTTGGACGGGCACATGAGACCAATGCCGCAAGTGGTACAGTACTTCCGATTCTGATGGTGGGAATTCTGATTTTAAGCGTATGCACAACACTGCTTGCTGCATCAGAGCCGGGGGCAGGCCCGGGAGCCCTTCACGCCCCGATTCTGATTTCTCTGATCGGTGGTTTGATCTTTGGAGCTTTTGCGCAGAAATCCAGAATGTGTTTTGCGGGAAGTATCCGTGATATTATTCTTGTCAAAAGTTTCGATCTGATTTCTGTTATCGTAGGACTGTTTGCAGTTATGCTGATTTATAATATCGCAACAGGCGGATTCCACCTCGGATTCAGTGGACAGCCGATCGCACATTCCGCGCATCTGTGGAATATTCTCGGGATGTATGCGGTAGGATTCGCGGCAGTACTTGCCGGTGGATGTCCTCTTCGCCAGCTCGTTCTGGCAGGACAGGGATCTTCCGATTCCGCAGTCACGGTACTGGGACTGTTTGTCGGCGCTGCTGTATCACATAACTTTGGACTGGCAGGCGCGGCAGCAAGTGCGGCAACTGCGGACAAGGCAGCGTCCGCAGGCGGAGTCAGCACAGCAGGTCAGATTGCAGTTGTCATCTGTATTGTCGTATGTTTCATAATTGCATTGACAAATAAGCGGAAAATGGCGAAATAGTATGGTATTTTAATGAAATGTATGTTATTCTATGAGAAAGGATGATAATGAAATGAAGGAAGTAGATGCAAGAGGACTTTCCTGTCCGGAACCGATCATGATGACAGCAGAGGCGATCAAAGGAACGACGGAGCCGGTAAAGGTACTTGTAAGCGAACCTCATCAGAGAACGAATGTAGAGAAATTCGCGAAAGATAAAGGCAAGAAGGTTACCGTGACGGAAAAGGGCTCTGAATTTGAAATAGTGATTGAATCATGAGAAAGAAAGAATTAAAGCTGGTAGTGACATTCCATACGACAGCAGATGCTATGGCAATGGAAAAGACTTGTAAAGAACATGAAGTGAATGGCAGACTGATCCCTGTACCAAGGGCGATTTCGGCGGGATGCGGACTTGCCTGGTGTGCGGATCTTACGGACAGGGATTCGGTGCTTGACATTATGGATCAGGTGGGAATTGAGCACGAAGAGCTTCACGAATGTATGGTATAATCAGGAGAAAACCGGATTTTCATTATGAAAATCCGGTTTTGCTTTTTGGGGGACAAATTTCCGCGGGGCGGGCTGTTCTGTAAAAGCAGAAAGTACAGCAAAGTCATGAAATTGAGAGGAGGAGATGATATGACATTAATGCTGAAAGTAGTTCCTGTATTTGCTGCAGCGGCACTTCTGTTTGCGGTTTATCTGGCGCTTAAGGTTTCCAGACAGGAGGCAGGAACCAGGAGAATGCGGGAGATTTCCGAAGCCATTGCGGAAGGAGCTGGAGCTTTCCTGATGGCGGAATACCGGATTCTGATAGTCTTTGTTGTAGTGCTGTTTGTACTGATCGGTATTGGAACGAGAAGCCTTGTAACGGCCGTGTGCTTTGTAGCAGGTGCTCTGTTTTCGACACTTGCCGGTTACTTTGGAATGCAGGTGGCGACAAAGGCAAATGTCCGAACGGCAAATGCGGCAATGAAATCCGGTATGAACCGGGCTCTTTCCATAGCATTTTCCGGTGGAGCCGTGATGGGGCTTTGTGTGGCAGGTCTCGGGGTTCTTGGTGTCAGCATGATTTATCTGATTACCGGAAATATTGATGTGCTCTCCGGATTCAGCTTCGGAGCATCTTCCATCGCACTGTTTGCCCGTGTGGGAGGCGGTATCTATACGAAGGCGGCAGATGTTGGCGCTGACCTGGTCGGAAAAGTAGAGGCCGGAATACCGGAAGATGATCCGAGAAATCCGGCTGTCATCGCGGACAATGTCGGAGATAATGTCGGAGACGTGGCCGGAATGGGAGCTGACCTTTTTGAGTCTTATGTAGGGGCATTGATTTCGGCTCTGACACTTGGAATCGTATATCATGAGACGGCAGGCGTTGCGTATCCGCTCGTGATTTCCGGGCTTGGACTGATTGCTTCTGTTCTTGCGACCTTCTTTGTAAAAGGAGATGAAAAGTCGAATCCGCACAGAGCTCTTAAGATGGGAACGTATGTATCAAGCGCACTGGTGGTTGTTGTGTCGCTTGTCTTCAGCCTTGCGTTCTTTGGCAGCCTCAGGATGGCGGGAGCGGTGATTTCCGGTCTGGCTGTGGGCCTGCTGATCGGAATTATCACAGAAATTTATACATCAGCAGATTATAATTCGGTAAAAGAGATTGGAAAGCAGTCAGAGACAGGAGCGGCGACAACGATTATCAGCGGTATGGCTGTCGGAATGAAATCGACAGCGGCGCCGGTTCTTCTGATCTGTGTCGGTATTTTTGCGGCATACCAGTGCAGCGGTCTTTATGGAATTGCGCTGGCCGCAGTAGGAATGCTGTCTACAACGGCCATTACTGTTGCGGTGGATGCCTATGGCCCGATCGCGGATAATGCGGGAGGTATTGCAGAGATGGCGGGGCTGGACGAATCGGTCCGTCAGATTACGGATAAGCTCGATTCCGTTGGAAATACGACAGCGGCGATAGGAAAAGGATTTGCCATCGGTTCTGCAGCCCTGACCGCGCTAGCATTGTTTGTGTCCTACGCTGAGGCAGTCAGGCTGGATCAGATTGATATTCTGGACAACAGAGTTATTATCGGACTTTTTATTGGAGGAATGCTGCCGTTTCTATTCTCGTCCATGACAATGCAGAGTGTATCGAAAGCAGCATACCAGATGATCGAAGAAGTAAGAAGACAGTTTAAGGCAATGCCGGGGATTATGGACGGTACAGAAAAACCTGATTACAAATCCTGTGTGGCAATTTCTACAACAGCAGCCTTGAAGGAAATGCTGATCCCGGGAATTATGGCGGTCGCATCTCCGGTAGTAACAGGGCTGATCCTTGGAACGGGGGCGCTGGGCGGTCTTCTGGCAGGAGCGCTTGTAACCGGTGTCCTGATGGCCATTTTCATGTCCAATGCAGGCGGAGCCTGGGATAACGCAAAAAAATATATTGAGGACGGACATCACGGTGGAAAGGGAAGTGAGGCGCACAAAGCGGCAGTAGTCGGAGATACCGTGGGTGATCCTTTCAAAGATACCTCGGGGCCGTCTATTAATATTCTGATCAAACTGATGACAATTGTTTCGCTGGTGTTTGCACCGTTGTTCCTTTCGGTCGGCAGTCTTTTGTAAAAAAGAAAAAAGAGAATCCTGCACGAAAAGTGCAGGATTCTCTTTAAATACCATGAACAAATGTATCCAGGACGTGGGGCAGAAGACGCCCGCTGTACTCGGACAGGGAATAGGTACCCCGGCATAATGCCCAGTCATAAATCATGGAACGCTCATACATGGCGTAAATCTTGAGCAGTTCATCGACAGTACAGCCGGGATGAAACTCTCCGGTTTCCACCGCGTGTTCCAGGATCTCTCTCAGCCAGGTAAAGTACAGACGCTGCTCGTCAAGAAGCGACCGGTGGTCTTTTGTGACAAGCTGAGAAGAATACAAAAACGCAATAAGATTAACATCAATGCTCGTTTCGATCATATGGAACAGTTCTCTGTTCAGATACAGAAGTGTATCATAGGCAGACAGATCCGGATCAATTTTTGACTGAAGATCTTCATATTTTGAGTCAAACAGATCGGAGATGGAATTCAGCAGTGCCTCTTTCCCCTTGAAGTAATGGTAAAAGGTTCCTTTTGATGTCTTGGAAAGAGCGATAATATCTTCTACGGTTGTTTTGTCATAGCCTTTTTTGTAAAAAAGATTCCATGCCGCTTTTACTATACGGCTTTTCGTGGAAGAACGTTTTCTTGGCATAAAAATCTGTGTCCTTTCTGCATGACTGTGAGGTCTAGTGACCTACGCGGAATCCGTATTTCAGCGGATCGTCCGGGTCAATGACGTAGGTGGAAAGACCTGTAACATAAGCAGATCCTGTAATCCGCGGAATAACAGCATTGTAATCGCCTACTTTTGCTTCACCGAGAATAACACCTTTGAACTGGGAGCCGATAAAGCTTTCGTATACGAAAGGTTCACCGATACCGATTTCACCTTTTGCGTACAGTGTGGCAAGTTTTGCGCTTGTACCTGTTCCGCACGGAGAACGGTCAGCCATATGATCGCCGAAGATTACAACATTTCTGCGGCTGCATCCAGGTGTATCTGTATGACAGTAGAACTCGGCAAGGTCTACAGTTGTAATGTCGAGCTCCGGATGTTTTACTTTTACTTCTTTGTTGACATTCTCCAGAAGCTTCATTCCAAAATCCTGAAGGAACGGAACAGTCTTGGAATCTACGTGAAGATTCAGGGACGGCTGTTCTGCATCGATAATGGCAAAGAAACTTCCGCCGAAGGAAATATCATAAGTAATTTCTCTTCCGTCTACGACTGTTTTGAGATTTTCTTTATAAAGGAATGCAGGTACGTTTGTCAAAGTAACGCTGACAACTTTTCCGTCTTTTACCTGAGCCTTTGTACGGATTAATCCGGCCGGAGCCTCAAGAACGACTTCTGTCTCAGGTTCTTTTGCTTCGATCAGTCCTGTTTCGATTACGGCTGTAACTGTACCGATTGTACCATGTCCGCACATGTTCAGATACTCTCCGGTATCCATGAAAATAACGCCGAAATCAGCTTCAGGGTTGACCGGTTCTGTCACAACAGCGCCAAACATGTCGTGATGTCCCCGTGGTTCAAACATCAAAGCCTGACGAAAATGATCGTAATGCTCTGCGAGATAGTTCTTTCTTTCAATCATGGTATTACCTTCCAGTTTCGGGAAACCGGAAACTACAATACGTGTAAATTCTCCGACTGTGTGTGTATCCACAGCTAAAAAAGATGCCTCAAAATTATCAAGATTTAATTTTGGGTTCAGTTCCATGATCAGATCCTCCTTAGAAAAAATACTTCATAAACTTTGATTGCCTATAGATAAAAGCGATAAATCTATCGGGCGGGACGCTGTACGGTATGCAGAAAAAAAATACCGGCGGCATAAGCCGGAAGCGGCAGGTGCCATATAGTAGACCGCATTCTAGTACGGCGTCTAGTAAGTTATTACAATTATGACTGAAAAGCCTTGAAAAGTCAACGGCTATTTGCTAAAATACAATTGACAAAAATTTAATTATTTTTCTGTTGAAATTTGCCGTCAAGTGTGGTAAATTGTCTATGCGAAAAAGCATAACATGGAGGTAGATGAGTAACTGGTGTGCTTCCTGGTCTTCAAAACCAGTGTAGGGCGTTAGGAGCGTCCTGGGTGGGTTCGATTCCCACATGCCTCCGCCAGAAAGAAAACAGGCCTGTAAATATGCGGGCTTCAGATATCAGCCGGGAAATGACCGCGCTGAGCATCTTATAGAAATCATCAATAAACAAACATTGCTGTGGATCACGACGGGAGACAGATCGTATATTGGAGACCGAGCTCATATCCCGTATAAAATATAAAGAAAAGGAGCATGTTGTTATGGGAAACATTCAACTTTTACTGCGTCAGCACGTAGGAGCGCCATGTGAACCGGTTGTAAAAGCCGGAGATGTGGTAAAAAAGGGTACACTTGTAGCAAAACCGACCGGACTTGGAGCGAACATCTTCTCCAGTGTTTACGGTGTGGTAGAAGAAGTAAAGGAAGATCGCATCGTGATCAGGCCGGATGAAGAACAGCCGGATGAGTACGAAAAGATTTCCGAGGGCACACCGCTTGAGATGGTGAAAGAAGCCGGAGTAGTCGGCATGGGCGGCGCAGGATTCCCGACAGGAATCAAGCTGGACGCGCATCTGGATCATGGCTATATCCTTATCAATGCAGCCGAGTGTGAGCCTGGTCTATACCATAATATCAGACAGATCGAGGCCGAGAGTGACAAGATCGTACGCGGCGTGAAATATTGTATGGATATCGCAGGCGCTGACAAAGCGATTTTTGCAATCAAGAAGAAAAATGAAAAAGCAGTAGAGACACTTCGGACTGCAATTAAAGATGAAGAAGCCATGACGATCCACCTTCTTCCGGACATCTACCCGATGGGAGAGGAAAGAGCGGTTGTCAGAGAGTGTCTTGGAATCGAGCTTGAGACAACACAGCTTCCATCTGCTGCCAATGCGGTAGTAGTCAATGTGGAGACGATCTCCAGAGTGGCAGAAGCTATCGAGGAGAGAAAGCCGTGCTTTGTCAAGAATATGACAGTAATCGGCAAGCTTAACGGCGGAAACGAGCCGCACGTCTTCATGAATGTTCCGGTAGGGACAAGCGTTGGGGAAATGATCGAACGTGCGGGCGGTATTGACGGCGTATACGGAGAGATCATTATGGGAGGACCTTTCACCGGAAATCCGACAGATCTCGATGCTCCTGTTACAAAGACGACAGGCGGTATCATCGTGACCATCGATTTCCCGAACCTTCACGGTGCAAAAGTCGGACTTCTTGTCTGCGCATGCGGCGGAAGCGAAGCACGTATGAGAGATATCTGCGAAAAGATGAACGGTGTTGTAGCATCTGTAGCAAGATGTAAGCAGGCTGTTGAGAACAAGCCGGGCGCACCGCTTAAGTGTGAAAGACCGGGTAACTGCCCGGGACAGGCAAAGAATAACATCCAGTTTAAAAAAGACGGATGTGAATACATCATTATCGGTAACTGCTCCGACTGTTCCAACACAGTTATGGGATCTGCTCCGAAGATGAAACTGAAAGTATTCCATCAGACAGACCATGTCATGAGAACAATCGGACATCCATTATACAGATATCTGAGAGTTTCCAAGCATGTAGAACAGTTTCCAGACGGAAAATAAAAGAAACGGTATGGCATAAAAGTACATCACATTCTGCGTCACCATGCGGTGTGGTTGTATATATAGAAAACGGCGAAGAGCCGAAGGAGAAAATCAAGGAGGGAATGAAACATGTCAATTACAGCTGAAACAGCGAAAGCTCATGCAAAAGATCCGGCCGTGCTTTGCTGCAGGGCGGAAGAGGGCATCACAATCGAAGCTGCAAATCTTGAGGATCCGGCGATCTTTGATGATCTGGTAGATTCAGGACTTCTGAATCTGGAAGGCGTCCTTACGATTGAACAGGTTCTTGGTGCAAAACTGAAAAAAACATGTGATTCACTTACAGCACTTACACCGGATGTCGTAGAAGGATACAAAGAAGCTTCTGCGGAAGAACCGGTAAAAGAAGAAACAGCTGAAGAAGAAGCACCGGCAGTTCAGCCGGAAGTGCCGGCTCCGGCACCGGCAGCAGTACCGGGTGGAGTATTTAAACTCCATATCGGAGAAGGAAAAGATATCAATCTGGAAATCCCGGTTGGCATCATGGGAGGCTCTGCAGTAGCAGCAGCACCGGCTCCGGTGGCAGTAGCAGCGGCACCGGCAGCAGAAGAAAAAGAAGCAAGAGTGATGGGAACACTCACAAGAAAGCATTTCAAAATCACTGAAGTAAAGAGAGGACCGGAGACAAAGATCGACGGAACAGTGCTTTACATCCGTGAAGGAATCGAAGAAGAAGCAGCTGCAGGCCAGGAACTGGTAAACAGCTTAAAGATTGATATTATCACACCGGAGATGTACCACACATACTCCAACACAATCATGGACGTACAGCCGATTGCCACAAAAGAAGGCGAAGCTGAAATCGGAAATGGTGTAACACGTGTACTTGACGGCGTTGTTATGATGGTAACAGGTACAGATGCAAACGGCGTTCAGATCGGTGAGTTCGGTTCTTCCGAAGGATACCTGGATGAGAACATCATGTGGGGACGTCCGGGAGCACCGGATAAGGGTGAGATCTTCATCAAGACAGAAGTGATCATCAAAGAAGGAACAAACATGGAGCGTCCGGGTCCGCTCGCTGCACATACAGCGACAGACGTGATCACACAGGAGATCCGTGAAGCCCTTAAGAAACTGGACGACTCACTTGTTGTTGATACAGAGGAGTTTGAACATCTCAGACATCCTGGAAAGAAAAAAGTAGTCATCGTAAAAGAGATCATGGGACAGGGCGCTATGCATGATAACCTGATCCTTCCAATGGAGCCGGTAGGAGTACTTGGAGCGAAACCAAATGTAGACCTTGGAAACGTTCCGGTTATGACATCTCCGCTGGAAGTGCTTGATGGATGTATCCATGCACTGACATGTATCGGACCTGCATCCAAAGAGATGTCCAGACACTACTGGAGAGAGCCTCTCGTACTGGAAGCACTCCATGACGAAGAGCTTGACCTCTGCGGCGTTCTTTTCGTAGGAAGCCCGCAGATCAACGCAGAGAAGTTCTATGTATCCAAACGTGTCGGACAGACAGTAGAAGCTCTGGATGTTGACGGTGCATTTATCACAACAGAAGGCTTTGGAAATAACCACATTGATTTTGCAAGTCATCATGAGCAGATCGGAAAGAGAGGAATCCCGGTAGTTGGATTATCTTTCTGTGCTGTACAGGGTGCACTCGTTGTTGGAAATCCGTATATGACAAACATGGTTGACAACAATAAATCTGAATCCGGTATCGAAAATGAAGTTCTTGCATGCAACACACTGTGTAAAGAAGAAGCAGTACGTGCAATCGCAATGCTGAAAGCAGCAATGGCAGGCGAGGAAGTAAAACCGGCAGAAAAGAAATGGAATCCGAATGTCAAGGCAAACAACATCGAGATGATCGAAAAGGCAACAGGAACAAAGATTGATCTCGTTGCAAATGAGCAGTCTCTCCCGATGAGCCAGAAGAGAAAAGAAAAATACGATTAATAGATGGTAATGACGTATGGAACTGAAATATGGAGATAAAATCATAAGAATGGAAGGCGTCATCGTCGAGGTACATGACGGATGCGTAGGAGTTGACCTGAAAGGAAGGCTCGGCTATCTGAAGATTCCGATGCGGATGCTGATCACAGATTATCCGGTCAAAGTCGGACAGGAAGTGGCATGGAACATGAGCTTCGTAGAGCAGATGGGGCCGGAGATCAATGAGAAGTACGTCAGCAACCTTGATATCTACAAGAGGCGTCAGAAAGAGATGCGCGAATTGAATGAAAATCATGAGGAGGTTTCAAAATGAGCTTAACGGTTGTGAAAGGTTTACAATCTGAAATTTATGTTCCGATTACTCCGCCGGCAGTATGGACTCCAGTAACAAAAGAGATTAAAGATATGTCTATTGCTCTTGCTACTGCAGCAGGTGTCCATAAGAAAAGCCAGGAAAGATTTAATCTTGCCGGAGACTTCACATGGAGAAAGATTGAAAATACAACTCCATCCAGTGAACTGATGGTTTCACATGGTGGATATGATAACGGTGATGTAAACAAAGACATCAACTGTATGTTCCCGATCGACAGAATCCATGAACTTGCAAAAGAAGGATTTATCAGAGCATGTGCTCCGGTACACGCAGGATTCATGGGCGGCGGTGGAAATCAGGAGAAATTCAAACATGAAACTGGTCCGGCCATCGCACAGATGTTTAAAGAAGAGGATGTCGACGCAGTCATCCTCACAGCTGGATGAGGTACCTGCCACCGCTCTGCAGTACTGGTGCAGAGAGCGATTGAAGAGGCTGGTATTCCTACAATTATCATCGCAGCCCTTCCACCTGTTGTTCGTCAGACAGGTACACCACGTGCGGTAGCACCGCTCGTACCAATGGGAGCAAATGCCGGAGAACCGAACAACGTAGAAATGCAGACAGAGATTGTAAAAGCAACTCTGGAGCAGCTCGTTGCAATCGATACTCCAGGAAAGGTAGTTCCGCTTCCATTTGAATACATTGCAAAAGTTTGATGCAAATCATTATGGGATCTGTACAGAGTGTACAGATCCCTATTTTCATTTGAAAATCAAATATCATTTTCTGAAAGTGCAAAGTGTGTTATGATAAAAAAGGATCAACAGGAAAGGAATCAAATGCCATGGGAGAAGAGACAAAACAGCTCCGCCGGCTTGTGATTAAAGCCTACCACATACGGGAAGCTATGTGGGGCGAGGAGAACAAGGTGGAGGAAAGCGGCGTGCTGACTGTGGATAAAGAGAGCGCAGACCGCTACAAACGTGGAAAAGAAGACTATATATCAGATATTTCTTTCCGGATTATCAAACCGGAAGAACGTGATCAGTATACCAATACGATTATGGACATTATCCCGATTTCAGCGAAAGTGCTTGGAAATATCGGGGAAGGAATTACTCATACGCTGACAGGTGTCTATGTGATCCTGACAGGCGTGGATACTGTAGGAAAGCAGACACATGAATTCGGATCCTCGGAAGGAAACCTGAAGGAGCAGATCTGTTACGGAAGAGCCGGGACGCCAGGAGAAGGAGATATCATGATTGCTTTTGATGTGACGCTTCAGGAAGGAATGGGCCAGATCCGGGCAGGGGTAACGGCGGCACACAGCGCATGTGATGAATTTGTCCAGGAACTCCGGGAACAGCTGAAGAAATTTCATGGGGACCGCTGCACAGAACGTCACGAATATTACGATGTGGTACGTCCGGGAAAGAAAAAAGTACTCATTATCAAACAGGTGGCCGGGCAGGGAGCTATGTATGACATGCATCTCTTCGCAAAAGAACCATCAGGCGTGGAAGGAGGCCGCTCCATCATCGATATGGGAAATATGCCGGTTCTAGTAACACCAAACGAATACCGTGACGGAATTCTGCGGTCCATGCAGTAGAAAAAGAACGAAAAGGGGTGACAGAGAATGGGAATCGGACCTTCAACAAAAGAAACAACACTTCACAACTTCCGCGATCCGCTTCTGGATGTAGTGTCAGCCGATGAGGATCTGGATCTGATGGGAATCCTTATCGTGGGGACACCACAGGATCAGCAGGACAAAGTGCTGGTGGGAACCAGGGCGGCAGTCTGGGCGGAAGGAATGCGCGCGGACGGCGTGATCATCTCTGCAGACGGATGGGGAAACAGCGATGTCGATTATGCCAATACAATCGAACAGCTCGGAAAACGCGACATTCCGGTGGTGGGAATCCACTTTTCCGGAACGGCCGGACAGTTCGTGGTGACCAATCCGTATATGGATACGATTGTTGATATGAATAAAAATCCAAAGGGCGTAGAGACCGACGTGGTCGGCGAAAATGCGGTAGACACCATGGATGCACGAAAAGCAACGGCAATGCTGAAACTGAAAATGCGAAAACGATAGAAAATTGAAAATGTGTTGAAAAATACAGGAAAGCAGGGAGCAGCACTGAAGAATAAAAACTTTTCGCAATAAAAATCCCAGAGATTTCCTGCTTTTCTTCTGTTTAATGTAAAATAAAAGAAAAAAATTTTACACACAGGAGAAAAGTATGAAGAAACT
>NZ_NFHY01000017.1:0-69652 GCF_002161525.1 Drancourtella sp. An57 | reverse complement strand
GCAGTAATGCATGGAGCTGACTGTTACTAATAGGTCGAGGGCATAACCAAGGAATGGTGGATAGGAAAAAGCAGGATGACAGAAACGTGGACTTATATGTGGTTTTGAAGGTACATGAATGAAGGAGACAGCTAAGGCTGTCTTTTTTTGATACTTGAATCTGGAGTTTTGATCAGATATAAATTTCAATTTACTACTTGAAAGTGAGAAATAAGAGGACTATAATTGTCTATGATCAGATATTTGAATAGTGTGACACAGGGAGCTGACCGGAGTCGGCTGAGAGGAGGCTGGATCGCCTCGACCTGAGACCTGATTTGGATAATGCCAACGTAGGGATGATGATGAAATTATTTAGGATACTAAATCTGGAGATGCCCTGCGGCATCTCTTTTTCTTTTCCCGGAAGGTGTTACAGGAAAATATCTGAGAACTTATGGAAAGGAGCTGTGTGTTGATGAAACAAAATACAGCAACAAAAAAACTGGTACTGGCAGGAGTGCTGACCGCACTGGCGGTCGTTGGAAGTATGATCAGCTTTCCGGTGGCAGGAAGTAAATGTGCACCGGTACAGCATATGGTTAATATTCTGGCGGCTGTAACCCTTGGACCGGGATGGGGAGTCGGTATTGCTTTCTGTGCAAGTCTGCTTCGGAACATAATGAGCCTCGGCAGCCTTCTGGCATTTCCGGGAAGCATGGTGGGAGCATTGTGCTGCGGACTTGTCTATATGGGATGTAGAAAACTTGCTCCGACCTGTGCGGCAGAAGCTATTGGAACAGGAGTTTTGGGAGGCTTGTGTGCATATCCGGTTGCAAAACTTCTGATGGGTATGGAGCCGGTGGGCCTGTTTGTCTATGTCGTTCCATTTCTGATTTCAACGGTAGCAGGAAGTATTCTGGCATTTATTTTGATTACAGTACTGGAAAAAGGTGGAGCGCTTAATCAGCTTCGTATGGCGAATTAGTTTATCGGAAGTGAAACGCTTCTGAGAAAGCGGCAGGCCGGGGACACCACTTTCTGCCGCTATAGAAAAATCAGGTTGTGGTTAAAGGAGGAAAACAAACTTGATGATCACCAGACAAAGAAACGGTGAAGGCGTCGGCATCCAGATGAGAGCAGGAAGTAATTATTCTGCCTGTCTATCTATAAAAGCCGGCGTCTGACAAAGGAAGAAAAAGGAGGTAAAGAATATGGAAACCTACACAACTCAAATGGATGCAGCCCGGAAGGGCATTGTCACTTCTCAGATCAAGACAGTAGCGGAAAAAGAAAAAATGCCGGTCGAAAAGCTGATGAAACTGGTAGCAGAAGGAAAGGTTGCAATCTGCGCTAATAAACGTCACTCCTGTCTTGATCCGGAAGGAATTGGCAGTATGCTTCGAACAAAAATTAATGTAAATCTCGGAGTCTCGAGAGACTGCAAAGATTATGATATTGAGATGCAGAAAGTGCTGAGTGCCGTTAATATGGGAGCTGAGGCAATCATGGATCTTTCCAGTCATGGAAATACACAGCCATTCCGTCAGAAACTGACGAAAGAATGCCCGGTGATGATCGGGACTGTTCCTGTTTACGACAGTGTGATTCATTACCAGAGAGACCTGGCAACACTTTCAGCAAAAGATTTTATTGATGTCATTCGGATGCATGCGGAAGACGGCGTAGATTTTGTGACACTGCACTGTGGAATTACAAGAAAGACGATTGAACAGATCAAAAAGCATAAAAGAAAGACAAACATTGTAAGCCGCGGCGGAAGTCTGGTATTTGCATGGATGAGCATGACTGGGGAAGAAAATCCATTTTACGAATACTTTGACGAAATTCTCGATATTTGCGAGGAATATGATGTAACCATTTCCCTTGGAGATGCCTGCCGCCCAGGGTGTCTGGCAGATGCAACAGATGTGTGTCAGATAGAGGAACTTGTCCGTCTTGGAGAGCTGACAAAACGCGCATGGGCGCATAATGTCCAGGTTATGGTAGAAGGTCCGGGGCATGTACCGCTGGATCAGGTAGAGGCAAACATGAAAGTCCAAAACAGTATCTGTATGGGAGCACCGTTTTATGTACTCGGCCCGATTGTGACGGATATTGCGCCAGGCTATGATCACATCACAGCAGCCATCGGAGGCGCTGTAGCAGCAATGAATGGGGCAGCTTTCCTTTGTTATGTAACGCCTGCAGAACATCTGGCACTGCCAAATGTAGATGATGTAAAACAGGGAATTATTGCATCGAAAATCGCGGCACACGCAGCAGATATCGCCAAAGGAATTCCGGGAGCAAGAGAGATCGATGACAGGATGGCAGAGGCCAGAAGAAAACTGGACTGGGAAGAACAGTTCGCGTGTGCGTTGGATCCGGAAACAGCGAAAGCAATCCGGGACAGCAGAAAACCGGAAGATGATCACAGTGACACATGCAGTATGTGCGGAAAATTCTGTGCGGTCCGGAGTATGAACAAGGCTTTGGCAGGAGAATATATCGACATTTTGTAGAAAACGGATATATCGGCACTGACCGGAATCGGAAAAGAAAGATCAATGCAAAGAAAGAAGAGCATTTTCGGCTATCTAATATCATAGCATGAAAATGCTCTTTTCTATTTGTGTTCTACCTTGTGTTCTATTTCAAACCCGGACATGAAAAAACCGCCGAAATTCGGCGGTTTCAGCAGGGGATGAGAGAATCGAACTCCCGCTAAGAGTTTTGGAGACTCCTGTCATACCATTTGACCAATCCCCTTCTTTAGTTCTTTTAACTGTTTTTACTTATATCACATTTTGGACTGTCATGTCAAGTATATTGTATTCCATGAATAGGGAAAATCATTACCAAACAGCTGAAGCGGTACATATGACGAAAAGGCTGTGATCTTGTCAAATAGAAAATCAACATGATGCCCATTATGATTATCAATTTGCTTTTTTTACCCCTGCTGAATATAGTTATGTTATATATTCGATATATGCTTTAGGAGGTAAAATTATGAAAAGAAAACCATTATTTGGTGCAGCAGCCCTGTTGATGAGTACTGCACTGGTATTGGCGGGATGCGGAGGCGGAAACTCAGACAGCGGATCAGGCGGATCAGGAGACAGCGCATCCAAGAACAAAGAGGAGCTGCATGTTGCAATTTCGGCGAATCCGCCTTCTCTGGATCCTCAGTCTATCAATTCTAACATTGTAGGGGGAATCGGAGTACATGTGTACGAGCCATTGTTTGCGATGAATGCAGACTATGAGCCGACACCAGTACTTGCAGAGTCTTATGAAGTAAGCGATGACGGAATGGTGTATACGATCAAGCTTCGTCAGGGCGTGAAATTCCACAATGGCGAGGAGATGACAGCAGATGATGTTGTTGCTTCCATGAATCGCTGGATCGAAGTATCCGCAAAAGCAAATACACTGATCGGAGGATCTGTATTTGAAAAAGTAGATGACTATACGGTAAATCTGAAAGTTAATCAGGCTTCTTCTGATATTATTATGATTCTGGCAAGCCCGATTCAGGCGGCTGCAATTTATCCGGCAGAGGTTGTTGAATCTGCGACAGCAGAGGGAATCAGTGAGTACATCGGAACAGGTCCTTATAAGGTTTCCGAGTGGAAGCAGGATCAGTATGTAAAACTCGAAGCATATGAAGATTATCAGCCTTCCGAAGGAGAAGCAAGTGGACTTGCTGGAGAAAAGCAGGCTGCTACCCCGACAATCTATTACGATGTGGTAACAGATGCTTCCACACGAATTGCGGGAGTGCAGAGTGGAGAGTATGATATTTCAGAAGAAATTCCGATTGATAATTATGAAGATCTGTCTTCTGATAATGGATTGACATTGAAGGTGGACCGTGGAGGTACTTTGAATCTTTTCCTGGATACGACAGAGGGTGTGATGGCAAATCAGACATTCAGACAGGCAGTTCTTGCGGCTCTGAACTGTGATGACATCATGCTTGCGGCATATGGAAATCCGGATCTGTACGAGCTGAATGCAAGCTGGAGTGATCCGACAGATACACAGTGGGGAACTGATGAGGGAAGTGAATATTATAATCAGCAGGATACAGAAAAAGCAAAAGAACTTCTTGCAGAAGCAGGTTATAATAACGAAAAAGTAGTACTGGTAACAACCCAGGACTATCCGGAAATGTACAATGCAACTTTAGTTGTGCAGGAAGAGCTGAAACAGGCGGGAATTAATGCAGAAGTAGAAACGTATGATTTCAGTACATTTATGGAACATCGTTCTGATCCGCAGCAGTTTGATATGTTTATTACAAGTAATTCCTACAACATGCTGCCAATTCAGCTATCTGTACTTGACAGTGGCTGGGCTGGTCTGAATGCACCGGAAGTGACAGAAGGAATTACTGCAATTCGTGCCGCATCTTCTGATGAGGAAGCAGCAGAAGCCTGGGCAGATTTACAGACATTTTTGTATGAGTACGGCGCAGCAACCGTTCTTGGCCATTATACAGGTGTGATAGCAATGGATAAAGGTGTAACAGGATACGATTATCTCCGTTTCCCGATCTATTGGAATGTGACTGCATCAGAATAAATGCCATACAATGATAACAGCGGAATGCGGATGTGCACTCCGCTGTTCTTTTATGGAAGGAGTAACAAATCATGCTAAAGTATATTTTAAAACGGATTTTATCGCTGATCCCGGTACTTTTTGTGGTATCCTGCGTGATTTTTCTTGTTGTCTATATGATTCCGGGAGGCCCGGCTACGGCGCTTCTTGGAATGGAAGCGACACCGGATCAAATTGACGCATTGAACGCGGAACTCGGATTTGACAGACCGTTTCTTGTTCAGTATGTGGACTGGTTTACCAATGTTCTGAGAGGGGATTGGGGAGAATCTTATTTCCTTCACCAGACAGTAACAAGCGCGATTGCAGAATATTTTGTACCGACATTGAGCCTTGCAGTGTTTGCGCAGATCATTGCTCTGATTTTGTCGATTCCGCTCGGAATTCTGGCAGCATACAAAAGAGGAACTGCACTGGATCTTACCTGTGTAACTGCATCTCTTTTAGGATCGGCGCTTCCTGGATTTCTGCTCAGCATGTTTCTCATGCTGTTTTTCGGCGTTTACCTTCACTGGTTCCCGGTGGCAGGATACGCAGCACTTTCAGAAGGTCTCGGAGAGCACCTGCGTTATCTGTTTTTACCTGCGCTTTCCCTTGGTATTGTGCAGGCAGCGTATCTGACAAGAATGACAAGATCTTCACTTCTGGAGACTCTTTATAAAAATTATATTCAGACTGCACGGGCGAAAGGGCTAAAAGAAAAGAAAGTTGTGATGAAATATGCGCTCAAAAATGGGGCACCGGTTATTCTTACGGCCGTGGGACAGTCATTTGGAAGTTTGATTACCGGTACGATTGTGACAGAGACATTGTTCAATATTCCGGGACTTGGAATGCTGACACTGACTTCTATCAACCGGAGAGACGTATTTGTCATTCAGGGAGTGGTACTCTTTGTGACGCTTTTGTACGTGATTGTGAACTTGATTGTAGATATTCTGTATGGTTTTACAGACCCAAGGCTTCGGCCGGGACGAAAGTAGGAGGAGAAGGGAATGCTGATACGACGGAAAAGTATCTCTGCTGCCAGTGAAGCGATTTTCCGGGAGCAGAGAACATTAAAAAAAGAAAAACTTCTCGCAAACCCGGCACTGATTATCGGGTTTGTTGGATTTGTATTGATTGTGCTGCTGGCAGTGTTTGTCCCGATCTTTAACTCAACGGACCCTAACGCCATGGAAGTGACGAAGAGACTGCAGCCACCCGGAGATGGATATTTGTTTGGGACAGATGAATTCGGACGGGATCTTTTTGTTCGTGTGATGTACGGGGCGAGAGTTTCTCTTTGGGTAGGGGGATGTGTTGCAATATTTTCCTGTGTACTGGGAACGATTATTGGCATTTATGCCAGCTACTTCAAAGTGCTGGATCAGATCCTGATGAGGATCTGCGACGGGCTGATTGCCATTCCAGGTATTCTGCTGGCCATTGCGTTGATTGCAGCCCTTGGAACATCGAGCTGGAATGTAATTCTGGCACTTACCATTGTCTATACGCCAAGCGTAGCAAGAACGGTGCGGGCAAGCGCGCTTGTCATTAAAGAGCAGGCTTATGTGGAAGCGGCAAAGGTACAAGGATTCAGTAATTTCCGGATTCTCTGGAGAATGATTCTGCCGGGAGTAATTTCTCCGTTGACCGTGCAGGCATCTTTTATCTTTGCTCAGGCAATTATCTCGGAGGCGTCCTTAAGTTTTCTGGGAGCAGGAATCCCTGCGCCGGCAGCAAGCTGGGGAAATATGCTGGAATCCAGCAAGATGGTATTTTCCAGAGCACCATGGACAATGATTTGTCCGGGAGCGGCTGTCATTCTATGCGTGCTCAGCCTGAATCTTCTCGGTGACGGCCTTCGTGATTATCTGGATCCGAAGGCGAAAGGAGGAAAGAAAAAGGCATGATGGAAGAAAAGAAGAATGAAACTCTTTTGGAGATAAAAGAGTTGAAAGTATCCTTTCCGGTACACAAAAAGTGGCTTCCGGCTGTGGATGGTGTCAGTCTGGAAATCCATCCGGGAGAGATTACAGGAATTGTAGGGGAATCCGGATCAGGAAAGAGTGTGATGTCGCAGTCGATTCTGCGTTTGAGAGACCATGATACAGCAGTACGTTATGAGGGAGAAATTCTGTTTGAGGGGGAGAATCTTCTGCAAAAGCCGCTTTTCCGGATGCGCGATATCCGGGGGAACCAGATCTCCGTTATTTTTCAGGATCCGCTGAATTCATTGAGTCCGGTTCATACAGTGGGGAACCAGATTTCAGAAGTATTGATTCTGCATAAACAGCTCTCTAAAGAAGAGGCTGGAAAACGGAGCATTCAGATGTTGAAAATGACCGGAATTCCGGATCCGGAAGCGTGCATGAAAAAATATCCATTCGAGCTTTCCGGAGGAATGCAGCAAAGAGTTATGATTGCCATGGCCCTTGCGTGTGAGCCGAAACTTCTGATAGCGGATGAGCCGACAACAGCGCTGGATGTAACGATTCAGGAACAGATCCTGCATTTGATCCGGGATCTGAATGAGCGTCTTGGAATGTCAGTGCTGTTTATCACACATGATATGGGAGTTGTGTCCAGAATCTGCCACAGTGTAAAAGTCATGTATCTGGGAGAGGTCGTAGAAGAAGCACAGACACAGGAGCTTTTTGAGAATCCATGCCATCCGTACACACAGGGACTTCTTGCATGTATTCCGCACCTGAGAGTGGAACGCGGCAAAGAGCTTCCAGTGATTCAGGGATCTGTGCCGTCCCTTTCCAACATACCGGAAGGATGCCATTTCTGTACGAGATGCCGTCTGGCTGACGATACCTGCAGGAACTGCCCGCCCCCGCTCGTGGAGATTTCTCCGGGACATAAGGTAAAATGCTGGAAGTATGCAGACGGAGCAAAAGAGAGGGAGGTGACAGCATCATGAGCGAACATTTGCTGGAGATCAAAAATCTGAAAAAGACCTTTCCGCTGCGAAATGGCGGATGGTTCGGGAAAAAAGAGCGTATGTGCGCAGTAGATAATCTGTCATTGACCATCGAAAAAGGGGAGACCTACGGACTGGTAGGAGAGTCCGGATGCGGAAAATCTACCACAGGAAGAATGATTGTTGGGCTGACCAAAGCGGACAGCGGATCCATTCTCTATGAGGGAAAAGATATCAGTAAGATGAGTGAGCGGGAATTCCGTCCGCTCAGAAAAGAACTCCAGATGGTATTTCAGAATTCTCTTTCAGCTCTGAATCCAAGACTGCGAATTGGAGAAATTCTGGAGGAAATTCTGCAGATTCACGGAGAACAGGACAAAGCAAAGAGAAGGGAGCGGGTACTGGAAGTACTGGAAAAAGTAGGACTTTCGGAGGAACACTATTTCCGTTTCCCGCATGAACTTTCCGGAGGGCAGGTACAGCGCCTTGGAATTGCAGGAGCATTGATCATTCATCCGAAACTGATTGTCTGCGACGAACCGGTTTCGGCACTGGATGTTTCTATTCAGGCACAGATTCTGAATATGCTGATGAACCTTAAAAAAGAACTGGGACTGAGTTTGCTCTTTATTTCTCATGATATCGGTGTAATTCGGTTTATCTCTGACCGGATCGGCGTTATGTATCTGGGAACTCTGGTAGAAGAGACAGATACGGAGACACTATTTGTCAATCCGCTGCATCCATATACGAAAACATTATTTGCGGCGATTCCGGATCCATATATTCAAGGCGGTGAATTTCAGGCACTGACAGGAGAACAGCCGGTAAGAACGGAAGACTTTCAGGGCTGCGCTTTTTATAGCCGGTGTCCGTACGCAAAGGAAATCTGCAAAAAGCAGGCACCCGAATTCCGGGAAGTAGAACCGGGGCATAAGGCAGCCTGTCATTGTTTAGAGAAATAGGAAATGAAGAAACGATAAAATTCGGGCTAGCAGATTATTTTCTGTGTGCCCGAATTTGCGTTACCTGACAGATTGAATCAGTTATTTATTCCAGCAAATCTAATAATTCATATAAAGTCGCAATACTTTCTCAGGATGAAAGAACCTGCCATCTATGATATGATGTAAAAAACAATCGTTTCAGAACAGGGGAAGGAGTGCAGGAAATTGGAGAATGAAAAAGTATATCAGATGAAGTTTGCGAAGATTTATGAGCTTTTGGTCAACAAAGCAGTGAGAAAGGATCGGACAAAGGAAGAAGTGGATGAGATTATCCGGTGGCTTACCGGATATAAGCAGGAAGAACTGAATCAGATGTCGGTATCTGAGATCGGATACGGCGAGTTTTTCCAGAATGCACCGGAGTTAAATGAAAACCGGAAGAAGATCAAAGGTGTGGTCTGCGGAGTACGCGTAGAGGAGATCGAGGAGCCGTTAATGCAGGAGATCCGCTATCTGGACAAACTGGTTGATGAACTTGCAAAGGGAAAACAGATGGAGAAAATCCTTCGGGCTTAATTCCAATGGATAAGAATCAGAAAGAGGGGGAAAAGATGAAGAGAGAAAACACACCGGAACTGGTCACAGAACGGCTTATTTTGAGGAAGTTTACCGAGGAAGACAGGGAAGCGTTGTATGAGATACTGAAAGACGAGGAGGTCAATCGCTTTCTTCCGTGGTTTCCGGCAGCATCTTTAGAGGCGGCGGAAACATTTCTGAAGGAACATTATCTGGACAGTTATAAAAAGGAAAGCGGATACCAGTATGCCATCTGTCTGAAAGGGGAGAACCGTCCGGTCGGATACATTGGTGTATCCATGGAGGAAAGCCATGACCTTGGATACGGTCTGAGAAAGGAATACTGGAATCAGGGAATTGTCACTGAGGCCGGCAGAGCAGTCATTGAGCAGGCGAGAAAAGACGGAATCCCATATTTGACAGCGACCCATGATGTAAAGAATCCGGCAAGTGGAGCGGTGATGGAAAAACTCGGTATGAGTTATCAGTATTCTTATGAGGAACTCTGGCAGCCGAAGAATTTCCTTGTGACTTTCCGGCTGTATCAGATGAACCTGGATGGACAGACGGAGCGGATGTTTAGGAAGTACTGGGAACAGTCAGAAGTACATTTTGTCGAAGAGAGAGAAGAAAAAACGAGACAGTGAAAAAATTCTCCTGTCTTGTCAGATCCTGCGAAAAGTTCTTTGGATGTTCACAGAAAATACCGGAAAAAACATGGAAGACCCTGAGGAAGTATGTTATAATTTTTGATGCTGGACAGGCAGAGAATCGGTATTAAGGGGACACTATGGAGTTTAAGGATTTGAATAAAGACATTGTCGTATTCCGCTATCATGTCAGCCCGAATTTTGGCATGGAGGGCGATGACGGCGGCTTTTCTCTGGAATTACGGGGGAATGGCAACTTGAAATTTGCAGCTTACCGGCTTTTTGATGAAATAAAGACGATGAAAATTTTCAAATTAAACCGGGAAGAGACAAAAGAGATTTTCGATATATTAAAAGAGACGGAAAAGATCTGGGAGAAGATTCCGGCAAGTCTCGATAACCATCTGAATGACGGACCGGGAAATATCAATGAGTTTATCTTTCTGGATGAAAAGAAAATTCAGGCGCGCAATATCCGGAAAACGTGGCTTCCGGGGGAGGCGATCCGGGGAGGAAAATACTATAAGCGGTTCAAAAACGTAATGAAATATGAAAATCAGATTCTTCAGATTTTTGAAGGAATTTCAAAAGTACTGAAGAAAAAGGACATTCATCTTTCACTGGACCAGTGCCGGATTCATGACAGGTGTAAGGTGAAGATCACCTGGATTGATAAGACGAAACAGCATAGTCATACATAGAGTCAGCAGACGCTTCTTAAAGGAGGCGTCTTTTCATTTTATATACAACAGTAGTTTATCACAAACACGAAAAAGAAGACAGGACAGTATAGAAAAATCCGGATGTTTCCATACATCCGGATTAATTAGTTGTTTAATTAAATTTTTGTGAAAATTTATGACTAAAAAGTGAAATAACAAGATATATATTGACATACATTAGGCAAAATACTAAACTATCGGTTAGACATCTAACTAATTAAAGGAGGAAAAACAATGGAAGAAAGATCGGTAAGGGAAATACCGGTTCCTCTTCTGCTCAATCAGATCCTGCATGCACAGACCTACAGGATCATGCAGTGTATGAAAGATGTAGATCTGAAGCCGGGGCAGGCAGGATGTCTGTTTATCCTTTCCAAGGAAGGGAAACTGCCCCAGAAGGATATTGCTAAAAAGCTTGGAGTGAAGCCTCCGTCCATCACGGCGCTTCTGAAAAAGCTGGAGGCAAGAGGATTGATTATACGCAGCCAGGATGATCAGGACCAGAGGGTTTCGTGGATCACATTGAGTGAGGAAGGCAAACATTATATTAATAAAATCAAAGACATGATGAAAGAAATGGATGAGGCAATGTTTCAGGATGTTCTGCCGGAAGAGAAACTGCTTTTTCGAAGAATCCTGCTTCAGATCAGAGAAAATCTGATGACAAAAGAAGAGATTGAAAGCTGCAGCATCGATTTCAAAAAGAAATGCATGGCTGATTTGGATGATGAAAAATAAGGCAGAAAGAAGGAAACGATTATGGGAAAATTATTCAAATATCTGAAACAGCATGCTATGGTAATTCTGGCGATTATTGTAGTGTTGTTTGTCCAGGCATTCTGCGATCTGTCACTGCCGACATATACATCAGATATTGTCAATGTAGGAATTCAGCAGGGCGGAATCGATACGACGGTTCCGGAACAGATCGGAAAGACCGACCTTGAAAATCTGCTTCTGCTTGTCCCGCAGGAAGATGCCGGGACGGTGCAGGATGCGTACAGGGAAGGAACAAAGGAAGATCTGGATACAGGAGAGGAATTTGTTGTTCTGAAAGACGCGGTCCGCAATGACGAAGAGCAGATGAACGAACTCTTCGATATTCTTGGGAAGCCGATGTTTCTGGCAGAAGGGCTTTCTTCAGACAGTGAAGAACTGGATGCGATGAAAGAGCAGATGCTTTCGCAGATGCCGGCAGGATCAGTTCAGGGGGACGTATCCATGTTTGACATTCTCCGGGTGCTTCCACAGGAACAGAGGGAATCCATGGTCCGGGAGATGGAACAGCAGGTGTCCGATATGCCGGATACGATGCTGGAACAGACAGCAACGGTTTATATTGAAAACATATACCGCAGTCTTGGGGTGGATATGGATGCCATGCAGACAAATTACATCCTGATTACCGGAGCCAAGATGCTGGGACTTGCATTTCTGGGTCTGCTCGCAAGTGTGACGGTCGGACTTCTGGCCTCCAGGACGGCAGCAGCTGTCGGACGGGATCTCAGAAGAAATGTATTTACCAAGGTTGTCGGATTTTCAAGCAGTGAATTTGACCACTTTTCCACTGCGTCTCTGATTACAAGAAGCACCAATGATATTCAGCAGATTCAGATGGTGATTGTCATGATGCTCCGCATGGTGCTCTATGCGCCGATTATCGCAGTCGGCGGTATTTACAAGGTAATTAATACCAATGTATCCATGACCTGGATCATCGCTCTTGGAGTAGTATTGATACTTGGAGTTGTGCTGCTTCTATTTCTCTGTGTGATGCCAAAATTCCGGATCCTTCAGAAAATGGTGGACCGTGTCAATCTGGTGACAAGAGAAATTCTGACAGGACTTTCTGTAATTCGCGCGTTCCATACAGAAAAACATGAGGAAGAACGCTTTGACAAGGCCAATACGGATCTGACAAAAACGAACCTGTTTGTCAACCGTGCCATGACCTTGATGATGCCGGCGATGATGTTGATCATGAACGGAATCAGCATTTTGATTATGTGGGTAGGAGCACACGGCGTGGACAACGGACAAATGCAGGTTGGAGATATGATGGCATTTATCCAGTACACGATGCAGATTATTATGGCCTTCCTGATGATCTGTATGATTTCAATTATGCTTCCAAGAGCAGCGGTGGCGGCAGGACGTGTCGATGAAATCCTGACAAGCGAGACAGCAATCAAAGATAAGGAAGAACCGGAACATATTCCGGAAGCAGGAAAAGGGCTTGTGGAATTTGATCATGTATCTTTCCGTTATCCGGGAGCCGGAAAAGATGTACTTCATGATATTCATTTTACCGCAAAACCGGGTGAAACAACCGCAATCATTGGAAGTACAGGAAGCGGTAAGTCGACCCTGGTCAATCTGATTCCACGTTTCTACGATGTGACAGAAGGCGCGATCCGGATAGACGGCAGGGATATCCGGAATGTGACACAGCATGAACTCCGGGAGAAACTAGGATATGTGCCGCAGAAAGGAATGTTGTTTTCAGGAACGATCGCGTCCAATATTGCATACAGTGATGAGAATATGCCGATGGAACGCATAGAAGAAGCAGCTGAGATTGCGCAGGCGAAAGATTTTATCGAAGAGAAACCGGACGATTATAACAGCCCGATTTCCCAGGGAGGCGGCAATGTCTCCGGAGGACAGAAACAGCGTCTTTCTATTGCGAGAGCTGTAGCCAAACATCCGGATATCTTTATCTTTGACGACAGCTTTTCAGCTCTGGACTATAAAACAGATACGGTTCTGCGTCAGGCATTAAAAGAAAAGACGAAGGACAGCACCGTGATTATCGTGGCTCAGAGAATCAGTACCATTCTTCACGCGGAACAGATTATTGTTCTGGATGAAGGAGAGATCGCCGGCATTGGAACCCATGAGGAGCTTCTGAAAAACTGTGAAGCTTACTATCAGATTGCTTCGTCCCAGCTTTCCAGGGAGGAACTGGAACAGGCGGTAAAAGGAAACGGAAAGGGGGAGGCAGCATATGAGTAATCAAAGAAGAGGTCCGATGGGCGGACATGGACATATGGGAGCCGGTGAAAAGGCAAAAGACTTTAAAGGGACATTGAAAAGAGTGCTGAAATACATTGGCCCGTATAAGATCCCGATTCTATTCGTCATGCTGTTTGCCATCGGAAGTACCATATTTAATATTATCGGTCCGAAAGTACTTGGAAAAGCGACGACGGAGATCTTCACCGGACTGGTCAGCAAAGTAACAGGAGGAGAGGGAATAGATTTTGGTAAAATCGGAAGAATTCTGGTTACCCTTCTCTGCCTGTATGTAATCAGTGCGCTTTTCTCCTTTATTCAGGGATATATCATGACGGGAGTTACACAGAAACTGACATATCGAATGAGAAAAGAAATCTCCGAAAAGATCAATCGTCTCCCGATGAATTATTTTGATACTAAGACACACGGAGAGGTGCTCTCCCGTGTCACAAACGATGTAGATACATTCAGTCAGAGCCTGAACCAGACGGCAACGCAGATGATTACATCCGTGACAACACTGATCGGAGTGCTTATCATGATGCTCAGTATCAGTCCGCTGATGACGGTGGTGGCACTTTTGATCCTGCCGATTTCTCTGATTCTTATATCATTTATTGTGAAGCATTCACAGAAATACTTCAAAAACCAGCAGGAATATCTGGGCCATGTTAATGGACAGGTGGAAGAGATTTACGGCGGACACAGTATTGTGAAAGCATTTAATAAGGAAGAGGATGTCCTGAAAGAATTCAACGAGATGAATGATGTGCTGTATCAAACCGCATGGAAATCTCAGTTCTTTTCCGGCATGATGATGCCGATCATGCAGTTTGTCGGCAATCTGGGATATGTCGGCGTTACTATTCTTGGAGGATATCTGGCAATTAAACAGACGATTGAAGTCGGTGACATCCAGTCTTTCATCCAGTATGTAAGAAACTTTACTCAGCCGATTCAGCAGGTGGCACAGGTGGCAAACATGCTGCAGTCCATGGCGGCTGCCTCCGAGCGAGTATTTGAATTTCTGGAGGAAAAAGAAGAGGATCAGTTTGCAAAAGATCCGGTATCGACAGAGGGGCTTCAGGGCAATGTGGAGTTTGACCATGTAAAATTCGGATATAATCCGAACAATATCATCATCAAAGATTTCTCCACACAAGTAAAAGAAGGACAAAAGATCGCGATAGTCGGTCCGACCGGAGCCGGAAAGACAACGCTGATTAAACTTCTGATGCGCTTTTACGATGTCAATGAGGGTGCGATTCTTGTTGACGGGCACAATGTCAAAGACTTCAACCGTGGAGAACTGCGGCAGATGTTCGGCATGGTGCTTCAGGACACATGGCTTTTCAACGGTTCTATTCGCGATAATATCCGTTACGGAAAACTGGATGCGACTGATGAGGAAATTGTGGAAGCTGCAAAGGCGGCACATGCACATCACTTCATCCAGACTCTTCCGGACGGCTATGACATGGAGCTGAATGAGGAGGCAAGCAATGTTTCACAGGGTCAGAAGCAGCTCCTGACGATTGCAAGAGCCATTCTGGCAGATCCGAAGATTCTTATTCTTGACGAAGCGACAAGTTCTGTTGATACAAGGACAGAAATTCAGATCCAGAAAGCGATGGATAATCTGATGAAAGGAAGAACAAGTTTTATCATTGCCCACCGGCTTTCCACGATCCGTGATGCGGACCGGATTCTCGTTCTGAAGGACGGAGATATTGTTGAACAGGGAAAACACGAGGAACTCCTTGCGAAAGGCGGATTCTACGCAGAACTTTACAATTCTCAGTTTGAGGACGGAAGCGGAGCAATGGCTTCCTGAAAAAGTAAAAAGCAGATACAGAAAAACCCGGACCAGATGTCCGGGTTTTGTATATTTCTGAAACTAATAGATCGGATCGTGTTCATATTTTGGCTCGCATGTCAGTTGAATGCCAAGCTTTTTGAAAAGCTTAATATCTACAGAAGAAAGCATGACAGAGGTGTGTACCTGACATCCTTTCAGTTTCGGGAGCTGCTCCATCGCATGCTGTGCAGCCGGATTGGCAGCAGACGAAATGGAAAGGGCGATCAGAATCTCGTCAATGTGAAGACGAGGGTTCTTGCTTCCAAGATACTGTGTTTTCACTTTCTGAATCGGTTCAATGGCAGTCGGAGAGATCACATGGAGGTCGTGATCAATACCGGCAAGCTCCTTGAGGGCATTCAGGATCAGTGCCGCGGAAGGTCCGAGCAGGTTGGAAGTCTTTCCTGTCATGATCTTTCCGTCCGGAAGCTCGATAGCAGCAGCGGCAGCTCCGGTGCTCTCGGCACGGGAAAGTGCTGCGTCAACAACACGGCGATCATGGATGGTGACATGTGCCTGTTTCATCAGAAGCTCCAGTTTGAAGACCTCGGAGTCCGGGATATCTCCCTGCAGAAGATCACATTTTGCCTGATAGTATCGGCGGATGATTTCCTGGCGGGATGCTTCCTGGCAGACTTCGTCATCACAGATACAGTTTCCAGCCATATTGACACCCATGTCGGTCGGTGACTTGTACGGGCTCTCTCCAAAGATCTGCTCGAACATGGCATTCAGAACCGGGAAGATCTCCACGTCACGGTTATAGTTGACAGTAGTCTTTCCGTATGCTTCCAGATGGAACGGGTCAATCATATTGACATCATTTAAGTCAGCTGTAGCTGCTTCATACGCGAGGTTCACCGGATGTTTCAGCGGAATGTTCCAGATCGGGAATGTCTCGAATTTTGCGTAGCCGGCCCGGATTCCGCGTTTGTTCTCGTGATAGAGCTGGGAAAGGCAGGTCGCCATTTTTCCGCTTCCAGGTCCAGGGGCAGTGATGACTACCAGCGGTCTGGATGTCTCAATATAATCATTTCTTCCATATCCCTCATCGCTCACGATCAAAGGAATATTGGACGGATATCCTTCAATAATATAATGAGTGTAGACACGGATTCCCATGTTTTCAAGACGGTGGCGGAAGAGATCCGCGCTCTTCTGGCCGCTGTACTGCGTGATGACAACGCTGCCGACATAGAGACCGTTTTCTTCAAAGGCGCTTTTCAGGCGGAGTACATCATCATCGTAGGTGATACCAAGATCTCCGCGGACCTTGTTTTTTTCAATGTCACCGGCACTGATGACGATGACGATCTCAGCCGTATCGGAAAGCTGTTTTAAGAGCCTTAACTTGCTGTCCGGCTGAAATCCCGGAAGAACACGGGAAGCATGGAAATCATCAAAGAGTTTTCCACCAAACTCCAGATACAGCTTGTTGTCAAAATGACTGATCCGTTCACGGATATGCTCAGACTGCATATGGAGATATTTGTCATTATCAAATCCTATTTTCATACACAAACCATTCCTTCGCAAAAATTTATTTCTTGTCCTATATTTTGAAAATACTACCTGAATAGTATACTACAATTTACGGGAATTTTACAATATTTAATATGTAGAAAAGGAAGCTGGATCCTCACTAAAATTTCACAATGTTTTTATTGATTTGTATGAAGATCAAACTTATAATAAAATAGATAGCATGTAGGAGGAAAAGAATGGACAATCAGAATAATAAAAAGAACGATAACAATAATCGGCAGAATTATGGGATTATTATTATAACCACAATAATTGCTGCTGTTTTTGTCATGTTTCTCTATCAGCTCATGCAGGACACGCCATCTCAGGAGATTTCCTATACGAAATTTATGGATATGGTGGAACAGGGCGAAGTCAGGGAAGTCACTATTGACTCGGAAAAGATTACGATCATACCGAAAACGGAAGCGGAAAAGCAGCAGGAATCCCAGTCGGGAAGCAGTGACGGACAGGATACACTCACTCAGGGCAGTAACTGGTTTACACAGTTTAATACCGGATCTCAGGTAGAGTATTATACCGGGATTGTAGATGATCCGGAAATGTACAATAAGCTGGAGGAAGCGGGAGTTGAGGTCAGCAGGACGATTCCGGATTCGACATCCATGATGATTTTAAATCTTGTATTCAGTGTCATTCTTCCGTTTGCGCTAGTATTTATTCTGCTCAGTTTCCTGATGCGGCGAGTATCCAAAAGCAGCGGGGGCATGATGGGGATTGGAAAGAGCAATGCCAAGATGTATGTGGAAAAGACCACGGGCGTAACATTTCGTGATGTAGCCGGTCAGGATGAGGCGAAAGAGTCTCTGCAGGAAGTGGTAGATTTCCTTCACAATCCGGGCAAATACACGGGAGTCGGAGCGAAGCTTCCGAAAGGAGCGCTTCTGGTAGGCCCTCCGGGAACAGGTAAGACGCTGCTTGCAAAGGCAGTGGCAGGAGAGGCGAATGTGCCGTTTTTCTCTCTGTCGGGTTCTGCGTTTGTGGAAATGTATGTCGGAGTCGGAGCATCCCGTGTAAGGGATCTGTTTAAACAGGCACAGCAGATGGCGCCGTGTATTATTTTTATCGATGAGATCGATGCCATCGGAAAAAGCAGGGATTCGCAGCTCGGGGGAAACGATGAGCGTGAACAGACACTGAATCAGCTGCTGGCGGAGATGGATGGATTTGATACAAACAAAGGTCTTCTTCTACTGGCAGCAACGAACCGTCCGGAGATTCTGGACCCGGCTCTGTTAAGACCGGGACGGTTTGACCGCCGGATTATTGTGGAAAGACCGGATCTGAAAGGCCGTGTTGATATCCTGAAAGTACATGCAAAGGATGTGCGGATGGACGAGAGCGTTAATCTGGAGGAGATCGCACTTGCGACGAGCGGCGCGGTAGGATCAGATCTTGCGAATATGATCAATGAAGCGGCGATTAATGCAGTAAAGCATGGACGTCACGCGGTGAGTCAGTCCGACCTTTTTGAGGCCGTGGAAGTGGTTCTTGTAGGAAAGGAAAAGAAAGACCGGATCATGAGCCAGGAAGAGCGCAGGATTGTTTCCTACCATGAGGTGGGACATGCACTTGTGAGTGCGCTTCAGAAGGATTCCGAGCCGGTTCAGAAGATCACGATTGTTCCGCGTACGATGGGTGCGCTTGGATATGTCATGCAGACACCGGAGGAAGAGAAATTCCTCAACACCAAGAAGGAACTTGAGGCGATGCTGGTAGGGCTTCTTGCCGGACGTGCTGCGGAGGAGATCGTATTTGATACGGTTACGACAGGAGCTTCCAATGATATCGAGAAGGCGACCAAGGTTGCCAGAGCGATGATTACCCAGTATGGTATGTCCGAGAAGTTCGGCCTGATCGGACTGGAATCCATCCAGAACCGGTACCTTGACGGAAGGGCAGTCATGAACTGCGGTGAGGCGACAGCGGCTGAGATTGACTCTGAGGTCATGCAGATGCTGAAGGTTGCCTACGATGAAGCAAAACGTCTTCTGATGGAGAACAGGGAAGCACTTGACAAGATTGCAGCGTTCCTGATCGAGAAAGAGACGATTACCGGAAAAGAGTTTATGAAGATCTTCCACGAGGTCAAAGGAGTGTCCGAAGGGGAAGTCAAAAAAGAGGAACGGATCGCAATGAAGCCGGTAGAATTTCCGGATCATCCGGAGATCGAAGAAGCTGTTCAGGCACCGGAGGAGACTGCAAACGAGGAAGAAAGCACAGGCTTTGGACCGACAGAAGAATAAAGACAGGAATTCAGCGTATGGGGATTGTCCATACGCTGTTCTTTTGCTAAAATAGATGGGGTTAAAGAGGTGAAGCGATGTTTGTAATTGAAGAAGAACTGAAAAAACTGCCGGCAAAGCCTGGAGTTTATCTGATGCATGATGAGAAGGACGAGATCATCTACGTGGGAAAAGCCATCAGCCTGAAAAACCGGGTGAGGCAGTATTTTCAGAGCAGCAGAAATAAGGGCGTCAAGATCGAGCAGATGGTCACGCACATCCGGCGGTTTGAATACATTGTCACAGATTCGGAACTGGAAGCTCTGGTACTGGAATGTAATCTGATCAAGGAACACAGGCCGAAGTACAATACCATGCTGATGGACGATAAGACATATCCCTTTATCAAGGTGACCGTCCAGGAACCGTTCCCGCGGATTATGATGGTGCGCAGGCAGGCAAAGGATAAGGCAAAGTATTTTGGACCGTTTACGAGTTCTCAGGCGGTGAAGGATATCATTGATATGGTAAGAAAGCTGTATCATTTAAGAAGCTGCAGCAGAAATCTGCCGAGAGATATCGGGAAAGAACGTCCGTGTCTGTACTACCACATCAAACAGTGTGATGCTCCGTGCCAGGGATATATTTCCAGCGAACAGTACAGGGAGTCCATTGACGAGGTCGTGAAATTTTTATCCGGGCATTATGACGGGATTCTGAAAGAACTGGAAGAAAAGATGATGGAAGCATCCGGGCAGATGGAATTTGAAAAGGCAATCGAGTACCGGGAGCTGATCGGAAGTGTCAAGAAGATTTCGGAAAAGCAGAAGATCACCGATGCGGGAAAACCGGGAGAAGACCGGGATGTTCTGGCGGTTGCAAGGGAAGAGGGGGATGCTGTGGTACAGGTCTTCTTCATACGTGGAGGCCGCCTGATCGGACGGGATCATTTTTATCTGCGGACCGATCCGGACGAAACAAAGGCGGAGATCCTGACGAGCTTTATCAAGCAGTTTTATGCCGGGACACCGTATATTCCAAGAGAACTGCTGCTTCCGTACGAACTGGATGAAGCAGATATACTGATGGAATGGATGACTCGCAGAAGAGGACACAAAGTAACCTTTACAGTGCCGAAAAAGGGCGAGAAGGAAAAACTTTGTGAACTGGCGCAGAAAAATGCGGCGATGGTACTTGCAAAAGATAAAGAACACCTGATCCGGGAAGCCAACAGAACTACAGGAGCAGTCCGGGAACTGGAGGGAATTATCGGTGTTACAGGAATCCGCAGGATGGAGGCGTTTGACATCTCCAATACGAACGGGTTTGCATCGGTTGGTTCCATGGTAGTCTACGAGGATGGAAAACCGAAGAGAAGCGACTACCGGAAGTTCCGTATCAAGGGCGTAGTGGGAGCGGACGATTACGCAAGTATGCGGGAAGTGCTGACAAGGCGGTTCACACATGGACTGCAGGAAAAAGAAGAAGGAAAAGAGTTCGGAAGTTTTACTGTCTTTCCTGATCTGATTCTGATGGACGGCGGCAAGGGACAGGTGCATATCGCGGAGGAAGTGCTGGAGGAGCTGCATATCAGCATACCGGTCTGCGGCATGGTGAAGGATGACAGGCACCGCACGAGAGGACTTTATTACCACGATGAAGAACTCCCAATCCGGGCAGATTCAGAGGCGTTTAAACTGATTACACGTGTACAGGATGAGGCTCACCGGTTTGCCATCGAATTTCACCGGAAACTGCGGGGACAGGGGCAGGTTCACTCGATTCTGGATGATATTCCGGGAGTGGGACCGAAGCGGAGAAAAGATCTGATGAAACATTTTCAGAGTCTGGATGCGATCCGGCAGGCGGAAATCGAAGATCTGAAAAAACTTCCTACCATGAATGAAAAATCTGCCAGAGACGTGTACAATTTTTTCCACTGATATGATATACTATTCACAAAATGATTTTAACTGAGAAAATAAAGGAGAACAAATATGGGTGTGAAGCTTGAAAAACTAATTGAGAAGATGAACCTGAAGAATCTGACTCCGGATCTGGACCTGACCCAGTCGGAAATTCAGGTTCCGGATATCAACCGTCCGGCATTGCAGCTGACGGGATATTTTGACCATTTTGATTCTGAGCGTGTCCAGATTATCGGATATGTGGAGTATACGTATCTGGAAACACTGTCAGATGAGAAGAAGAAAGAGATGTATGCGCAGCTTCTCTCCTATGGAATTCCATGTATTGTATACTGCCGGAATATGGAGCCGGATGCGATGTTTCTTGAGATGGCCAATGAAATGAAAGTGCCGATTTTTCAGTCCTGTAAACAGACCTCTGCCTTTACTGCGGAAGTGATCCGTTGGCTGAATGTGGAACTGGCTCCATGCATTTCTATTCACGGGGTACTGGTTGATGTATATGGAGTTGGTGTTCTGATGATGGGTGAGAGCGGTATCGGAAAGAGTGAAGCAGCACTGGAACTGATTAACCGCGGCCATCGTCTTGTGACAGACGATGTTGTTGAAATCCGGAAAGTCAGCGATGATACTCTGGTTGGAAAAGCTCCCGATATCACCAGACATTTTATCGAGCTTCGCGGAATCGGTATTGTCGATGTCAAGAGTCTGTTTGGTGTACAGAGCGTCAGAGAGACACAGACGATCGATCTCGTGATCAATATGGAAGAGTGGGACAAGAACCGGGAGTACGACCGTCTTGGACTGAAAGAGGAATATACAGAATTTCTCGGAAATAAAGTCGTATGCCATTCGATTCCGATCCGTCCGGGAAGAAATCTGGCGATCATTGTGGAATCAGCGGCTGTCAACCACAGACAGAAACAGATGGGGTATAATGCGGCAGAAGAGTTATACAGACGTGTACAGGAAAGTCTGGCAAAATAAGAGGAAGGAAAGAACAGAGATGAATTATTGTTTTGGAGTTGATATAGGAGGTACCACCGTCAAGATCGGATTATTTCAGGAAGACGGAAACATTCGGGAAAAATGGGAGATAAAAACCAGAACGGAAGAGAAAGGCTGCAGGATTCTTCCGGATATTGCCAAATCTCTTTTGAACAGTCTGGAAAAGAATGGAATTCCGAAAGAGAATGTGGCCGGAATCGGAATCGGGGTCCCGGCTCCGATTACAGAAGACGGAGTTGTAAAGGCAACGGCAAATCTTGGATGGGAATATAAAAATGTGAAAGAAGAGATGGAGGAGCTGACAGGAATCCGTACTGCTACAGGCAATGACGCCAATGTGGCAGCACTTGGAGAAATGTGGCTCGGCGGCGGACGAGGCTGTAAAAATATGATTATGGTCACGCTGGGAACCGGTGTCGGAGGAGGAATCCTGATTAATGGAAAGATCCTGACAGGGGAACATGGAGCCGGCGGTGAGATCGGTCATCTCTGTGTCAACTACGAGGAAACGGACAGCTGTGGATGCGGAAATCATGGATGTCTGGAGCAGTACGCATCTGCGACAGGAATTACACGTCTTGCAAAGAAAAAGCTGGATTCCACTGACAGGGAGACTTTGTTGAGAAAAGGACCGGTCAACGCAAAGACCGTCTTTGATGCGGTAAAAGCAGGAGATGAAGTTGCCGATGAGATTGCTGTGGAGTTTGGAACATATCTGGGATATGCGCTCGCAAATCTTGCGGCTGCAGTAGATCCGGCTGCCATCGTGATCGGAGGCGGGGTATCCAAGGCAGGAGAAGTGCTTCTCCCGTACATCAAAAAGCCATATCAGGAGAGAGCGTTTTTTGCTGACCGCGACGTGAAATTTACACTTGCGGAGCTTGAAAATGATGCGGGGATCTGCGGAGCGGCAAAACTCGTTTTAGATTAATCATCTGAATAACAGAACATAAAGAAGGCCTCTGCGGCAGATCATATCTGCTGCAGGGGCCTTAATGCTGCGTTTTTTGTCCGGAACTATCTACTCGGAAGCGCTGTCTCCGCTGTCGGAAGAGGATTCACTGTCCGAAGAATTACTGCTGTCGGAACTTTCGGAAGACTGGCTGTCTTCTGACTGATCAGAACTGTCTGAGCTTTCAGAATTACTGCTCGTAGAACGCCGTGTGGTTCTGTGTCCGGAACAGCTTTCGGTAGGTGCGGTATCTTTGTCAAAATATTCTGTCACAGAAGGACATCCGGATACAGCAAGTTTACCGGTGCTTGTGCAGACAGTCCGCTCAACAACAGAGTCCGGTGTTTCGAAGTCTGTGTAGGAAAGACCTTTTGTTGTATTGATCTGATCCATGATCTTTTTCCACATTCTTAGATGGTAATTCCACTCCTGATCTGCGAGCGGTGTATTGTCATCATAACCGGTCCAGATCGTACAGGTATAATATGGAGTGTAACCTGCAAACCAGAGATCAACGTTGTTGGATGTTGTACCGGTCTTACCGGCAGCTGCCATATTGGAAAGACGGGCCGGAGTACCGGTTCCTTCTGTCAGAACGCCTTCCATTGCGCTTGTCAGAAGATATGCGGTGGATTCTTTCAGGACAGTACGCTTTTCCTGTGTTTGAGTACGGTCGAGCAGGACATTGCCGTCATGATCCAGAATCTTGGTGTACATGATCGGCTCCTGGTAAACACCGCCGTTTGCGATTGCGGCGTATGCCGCACACATTTCGTAGTTATACACACCGTCTGTGATACCGCCAAGGGCAAGAGACTGGTGAATATCTGTAAATACCTGACCCTCATCTGTAGTCCGGCTTTCAACCAGAGTGGAGAGTCCAAAGTTCTGACAGTAGGTAAAGCCAAGCTGCGGCGTAATCTCTGTCAGTGTCTTGACAGCGCAGATATTGGCGGACTGCTCAATCGCCTCCCGCATGGTCATATCACCGCGGTAATAATCGCCCCACCAGTTGGATACCGGAGTACCATCCGCGTATTCATAAGGTTCATCCTTGATGATTGTTGCCAGTGTTTCACCGGCGCTGTCAAGGGCAGGAGCGTAGGTAGACAGAATCTTAAAGCAGGAACCAGGCTGTCTTGTAGATCCGGTGTATGCACGGTTCAGACTCATGCTGGAGGACTTGGTTCCACGGCCGCCGACCATGGCCTTGATCTGTCCGGTAGCCTGATCAATGACGGTCACTGATGCCTGAGGCTGCGGTGACAGATCGATTACTTCATCATATGTGTCCCCCTCCTGAGCAATAGAAGCCTTAAATTCTTCGATCACCTGGTACGCTTCTTCCTCCGAATCAAAAGTCAGTCCGTATTTCATATTCCGGAACTGCTTGATATGTCCGGAACTGTAGTTTTCCTGTGTCCCATCGGCACGGGTAACAGTCAGAGCATAGGACAGTCCATACTCTATGTTGGAAGGATAATTGCTGTCATCGTTGACGATCTGGTCACAGATTCCCTGGATTTCCAGATCCTGTGTGGAATAAATACTCAATCCGCCTTTATATAATGTATTGTAGGCCTGAGTTTCGCTGTAGCCAAGTCCGATATCCGGATCTTCCAGATCATTCAGAATCTGTTCTGTCAAAGCGTCCACAAAATAGCTCTGCGGAGTGGTGCTCTGTGTGATGTTCGTATTGACATTCTGAATACGGGAATATACATCATCCGCCAGTGCTTCATCATGCGCCTCCTGGGAAATATATCCCTGATCAAGCATGTTGTCGAGAACCTGCTCGCGGCGTTTCGCATTGTTGTCAGGATGTGTAATAGGATTGTAATAACTTGGACTCTGGGTAATCGCAGCGATGACCGCGCATTCCGAAAGAGTCAGCTGAGACACATCCTTGTTAAAGTACCGCTGGGAAGCAGCCTGTACCCCGAGTGTATTCTGGCCAAGGTTGATGGTATTCAGATAGTTTTCCATGATTTCGCTTTTTGACATCTGCTTTTCAAGCTTGAGTGCAAGATACTGTTCCTGAATTTTACGTTCCAGTCTGTCAAAGAACGTATCTTCCGACATGAAGTCAAAAATATTATTTTTGATCAGCTGCTGTGTCAGGGTCGATGCGCCTTGAGAAAAATCTCCGGTGGTGATACCGATGATTCCTGCACGGATGATACCTTTTGGATCGATACCGTTATGCTCATAAAAACGCTCGTCCTCGATTGCAACAAAAGCATGCTGAAGATCCTTTGGAATCTCGTCGATTGTCTTATAAACACGGTTGGAACCGGCTGAGGTCAGCCGCTCGGTTTCGGTCTTATTATCCGACGCGTAAATAACGGAAGTATATCCTGTCGGCTTTACGTCTTCCGGGGTGACATCCGGGGCATCATTGATGACTTTTTTGATAAAAATTCCGCCGCCCACACATCCGGCTACGACAAGAAGCAGGAGCGTCAGAAGAACTCCTTTGAAGATCCGTACGCCGAGACGTTTCTTTTTCAGTTTTGATTTTGAGGTAATGTCTTTTCGTTTCTTAGCAGCCTTTTTTCTACCATAGTTCATGAGCATATGCCTCCTTTTATACCAAACCATTATAGCAAATTTCAATATTGAAATAAAGAAAAAAATGCAATCTTCAGTATTCGCTGATAAAAATTTAAGAAAAAGTTTTGAAAATGTTGAAATTCCTGTTATAGTAGAAAAGAAGATACAGGAGGAACGAACATGGTCGAAGAATACAGGACAGTGCTTGAAAACGGGGAAGCGGAAATTGTTGAAAAGAGATCTCGTTTTTTGGCGGCGGTTTCCCATATTGACACGGAGGAAGAGGCACTGGAATTTATAGAGAGCATCCGGAAAAAGCATTACAATGCTACGCACAACTGCTATGCCTATGTTCTGGGAGAGCGGTTTGAACTGCAGCGTTTCAGTGATGATGGAGAGCCGGGAGGAACCGCCGGGAAGCCGATTCTCGATGTATTGACAGGAGAGGACATCCATGACTCCGTGATTGTCGTGACCCGTTATTTTGGAGGAACGCTTCTTGGAACCGGCGGGCTTGTCAGGGCCTACTCCGGAGCAGCAAAAGAGGGACTTCTTGCAAGTGCTATTATTACCAGAAAACGAGGGATTAAACTGAAAATCCGGACTGAATATACCGGACTGGGGAAGATCCAGTACATCCTTGCCCAGAATGGGATTCATGTTCTGGACACCCGGTATACGGAAGCTGTCAGCATGGAGTGTCTGATTCCTTACAGAGAAAAGGGAAAAATGGAAAAAGAGCTGACAGAAGGGACAAACGGACAGGCGAAACTGGAGTGGGGCGAAGAGTGCTTTTTCGCAGTGCATAAGGGAGAAACGATGCTGTTTGAGAAATAGGGAAGGGGCTGTGTTTTACAGCCCCTTGCTTTTATAATACTACTGGAATTCCGGTTCGATCAAACCGTAAGTATTATTCTTTCTCTTGTATACAACATTGACTTCATCTGTCTCAGCGTTGGTAAATACATAGAAATTATGACCGAGAAGTTCCATCTGAATGCATGCGTCTTCCGGAAACATTGGTTTGATACCAAAGCGTTTTGTACGGATAATCTGAATAGAATCGTCTTCCACGCTGTCGTGATCATGATCTTCCACAAATGATTTGCTGAAATCCACACCAGCCTGATGTTTTTCAACCAGCTTGTTTTTATATTTGCGGAGCTGACGTTCGATGATCTCTTCGACAAGGTCGATAGAAACATACATATCGTTGCTGGACTGTTCGGAGCGGATAATATTTCCCTTGAGAGGGATAGTGACTTCAATTTTCTGCTCTTCCCTTTCCACACTGAGTGTAACGTGTATCTCGGTTTCAGGAGTGAAATATCTTTCCAACTTTCCAAGTTTGTGTTCGATTGTTTCCTTTAAAGCAGGCGTCACATCGATATTTTTTCCTCTGATAATAAATTTCATAAGCCCAACTCCTTTTTCCTGTATTTTCTGCCCGGCTGCGAAAGCAGTTCAATCTGGCAGAAGATCTGTTTTCAAATCATAGATTTGAATTCCTGCCCTTATTATACTACGAAGACTTTGGACATGCAATTATAAATAACTAAAAAAAATATTAAAAGTAATAAGTTTACTGACAAAATCTGAGAAGCACAAACAATAGAATGAAAAAACTATGCTTTTTTCTGGACGAATACAAAGAGGGCAGGATATAAAAACAGAATCCAGAAAACGAGGAAAGCGTAAACAAATGCTTTCCAGAGCAGGGCGGAGCCAAGGCCCGAGAGGAACAGCTTGAACAGGAGTGTGGAAAAAAGACCTGCAAGCAGTTTTATGGCCTGTGCGGTACGGGTGCGTGCCGCGGTGGAAAACCGGAGTCGTGTCTGTTCCAGATAAAGTCCTGCGGCGAAACCAAGTCCGGCTCCGGCGGCTTTGATACAGTCTGCGGCATATCTGACAGCCAGCCGGTCAAGGTGCATTAGAAGACAGGCGTAAAGAAGCACTGCAAAAGCACAGATGGCCAGGACGATACACAGTGTCCGGATATGGTCAAAAAGCCTGGAAGAAAATCTGGAGAAAAACCAGGAAAAGGCAAGGGAAACTGTCAGGGCAGCAAGCACATCCTTGGGTGTATGGACGCCCAGGTACATTCTTGAAAAACCGATCAGAAGAAATGCTGCGGTAAATAACACTTTCAGAATCCTGTTTCCGGCTTTCATTGCAAGGGGAGCAAACAGACAGGTGCCGCCTTGCGTGTGACCGCTTGGAAACGAATAACCGGTGGCATGGGAAACGGCACTCTTTACCGGCGGAAAATCCGGGTCCAAAACCCAGGGACGCGGAATCCGAAACGTAATCTTCATACTCTGTACGAAAAGCCCGGATGAAAAATAGGTCAGGCCCAGCTGACAGGCGAATGTTTTATTAACGCACCAGTAAAAGCAGCAGATCAATGCAAGAAGAAAGGTTTCCTGACCAAAACAGGTAACGAACTGAAAGAATTCGTTACCTGCAGGAGTCCGGATGCCTTCTAAAAACCATAAAAAATCCATATAGACACCTCAGAATAATTCACTTTTATTTTTTCGCGCTGTCACGTCTGCGCATTCTGGAATCCAGAATCTTTTTACGGATCCGGAGACTCTTCGGAGTCACTTCCAGAAGTTCATCTGTATCAATGAAATCCAGCGCCTCCTCCAGACTCAGGATACGCGGAGGAGAGAGTTTTAATGCGTCATCAGAACCGGAAGCACGAGTGTTGGTCAGGTGCTTCGCCCGGCAGACATTGATTTCGATATCATCGGTCTTTGCATTCTGGCCGACTACCATTCCGGCATAGACACGTTCCCCCGGAGTGATAAATAATGTTCCGCGTTCCTGGGCATTGAAAAGACCGTAGGTCAGAGCCTCGCCTGTCTCGAAAGCGATCAGAGAACCGTTTTTACGATACTGAATTTCGCCTTTGTACGGAGCGTAGCCGTCAAAGGCAGTGTTCATGATTCCGTTCCCCTTTGTATCGGTCAGAAAGTCGCCGCGGTATCCGATCAGGCCCCGGGACGGGATGGAAAATTCCAGTCTGGTGTAGGCACCGTTTGACATTCCCATATTCCGGAGTTCGCCCTTTCTCTGGCTCAGCTTGTCAATGACGGTTCCGGTAAACTCGTCCGGAACATCGATGTAGACAAGCTCCATCGGCTCTAACAGTTTTCCGTTTTCGTCTTCTTTATAAAGAACCTCTGCCTTGCTGACAGCAAATTCGTAGCCTTCGCGTCGCATGTTCTCGATCAGGACGGAAAGATGGAGCTCGCCTCGTCCGGACACTTTGAAGCTGTCCATGTCATCGGTATCTTCCACGCGGAGACTGACATCCGTATTCAGTTCACGGAACAGACGGTCGCGGAGATGACGGGAAGTTACGAATTTTCCTTCCTGCCCTGCAAACGGGCTGTCGTTAACCTTGAACTGCATGGAGATCGTAGGCTCGGAAATTTTCTGGAACGGGATCGGATCCGGATGTTCCGGGGAGCAGATCGTATCTCCGATGGAAATATCAGCGATACCGGAAATGGCAACAATAGAACCGATTCCGGCCTCTTTGACCTCGATTTTGTTCAAACCGTCAAACTCATAGAGCTTGCTGATTTTTACCCGTTTCTGCTTGTCCGGCTCGTGATGGTTGACAACGATGACATCCTGATTTACCCGGATTGTTCCATTGTCAACTTTTCCTACACCGATACGTCCCACATATTCATTATAATCGATTGTACTGATGAGCACCTGGGTGGCGGCGTCCGGATCTCCTTCCGGGGCAGGGATGTATTCCAGAATCGTCTCGAAAAGCGGGATCATATTTTCCGGTTTGTCATCCAGCTCCAGAATCGCGTACCCGCCTTTGGCAGAAGCGTACACAAACGGGCAGTCCAGCTGGCTGTCATCTGCGTCCAGATCCATAAAGAGCTCCAGTGTCTCGTCAATCACTGCATCCGGACGTGCTTCCGGACGGTCGATTTTGTTGATGCAGACAATGACCGGCAGCTTTAATTCCAGCGCTTTTTTCAGAACGAATTTGGTCTGCGGCATCGGCCCTTCAAAGGCGTCTACAACAAGGACAACACCGTTTACCATTTTGAGGACACGTTCTACCTCGCCGCCAAAATCGGCATGTCCCGGTGTATCAATAATATTGATTTTCGTATTTTTGTAGTGTACGGCTGTATTTTTTGAAAGAATGGTGATGCCGCGCTCACGCTCGATGTCATTGGAGTCCATGACACGCTCTTCAACTTCCTGATTCTCACGGAAGACGCCGCTCTGTTTTAAAAGCTCGTCAACCAGAGTTGTTTTCCCGTGGTCTACATGGGCGATAATGGCAATATTACGAATATCTTCACGTTTTATTTTCATATCGTTATATCCTTCTTTCTACTTATATAATGTAGCAACTTATATAGTCTACCATATTTTTTGGATTTTACAAGCATTTCTATCCATATTTATCGGAATATGTCGATCGAAATTTATGGAAAATCTTCCGGAATGGTCATATCCTTTCAAGGAGGGGCATAAAGTATTAAAGATAAAAAACTACGTATCAGAGGAAGGGAGAATTACATTTCATGTCAGATAAGATCATTGAAAACAACCAGGTAACGATTATGGGACAGGTGGCGACAACATTCGAATTCAGCCACGAAGTATTTGGAGAGGGCTTCTACACGATGGAAGTGCTTGTGAAGCGCCTGAGCAACTCGGAGGACCGGATCCCGGTCATGATCTCTGAGCGTCTGATCGATGTGACCCAGGATTATGTGGGAGAGTATATTATCGTTCAGGGACAGTTCCGGTCCTATAATCGGCATGAGGAACAGAAAAACAGACTTGTGCTGTCCGTCTTCGCAAGGGAAGTGTCCTTTGTGGAGAGCGATGAGGATATGGACGGTGTCAAGACAAACAGCATTTTTCTGGACGGCTATATCTGTAAAGCACCGGTATACAGAAAGACTCCGCTTGGAAGGGAAATTGCGGACCTTCTGCTGGCCGTCAACCGACCGTACGGGAAATCAGACTATATTCCATGTATCTGCTGGGGACGTAACGCAAGGTTTGCCTCCTCGTTTGAAGTCGGCGCGCATGTACATATTCTCGGACGGGTACAGAGCCGGGAATATATAAAAAAATTATCGGAGACGGAGACAGAGAAAAGAACCGCTTATGAAGTGTCGGTAAGCAAGCTGGAATGCCAGGAAGAATAAGGACCCAATGCTGGCAGGACTCGTTGAATTGATGTTTGACACATGTTGGGAATAGTGATAAACTTTCAGTAATGACGATTTAATGTTCTAAAGTGTGAAAAGGAAACAAACGAGTTGGAGGTAATATTATGTCGATATTTACAGGGTCAGGTGTAGCGATTGTGACACCATTTTTACCGGATGGTTCCGTAAACTATGATAAGCTCGATGAACTGATTGAGTATCATATTGATCATAAGACGGATGCGATTATTATCTGTGGTACGACCGGTGAGTCATCCACGTTGACAGAAGAAGAGCATATGGAGTGCATCAAATTTACGATTCAGCAGGTGAAAAAGAGAGTCCCGGTCATTGCAGGAACGGGGTCAAATGCGACATTTACGACAATCGAAATGTCAAGAGAAGCGGTTGAGTACGGCGCGGATGCGCTGCTTCTTGTAACGCCTTACTATAACAAGGCGACACAGAAAGGACTGGTTGCCCATTACAAGGCGGTAGCCGATGAGGCGAAGGCGCCGATTATTCTCTACAGCGTAGCAAGCCGGACCGGTCTGAATATTGCACCGGAGACGGCAGCAGAGCTTGCCAAAATCGATAACATCGTGGCAATCAAAGAAGCATCAGGAAATATTTCCCAGATTGCGAAAATCATGCAGCTGACGGACGGAAAGCTGGATCTGTATTCGGGCAATGACGATCAGATCGTCCCGCTTCTGTCTCTTGGAGGCAAGGGAGTCATCTCCGTTCTTGCCAATATTGCACCGGAGTACACCCATGACATCTGCCGGAAGTTCTTTGACGGCGATCTGAAAGGAAGTCTGAAGATGCAGCTGGATGCGTTGCCGCTGATCGACAAACTGTTCTGCGAGGTCAATCCGATTCCGGTAAAGACGGCGATGAATCTGCTTGGAAAAGAAGTTGGAGGTCTGAGAATGCCGCTTTCCCCGATGGAAGAGGCTCACAAACAGGCTCTTGCAGAAGAGATGAAAAAGTTTGGAATGAAACTGGCTTAACAGAATCAGGAAAAGAAAAGAGGGAGCCGAAAGGCGCCCTCTTTGGATATGCGAAAGGAGAAGAGCGAAGATGGTAAGAATAATTATGCATGGCTGTAATGGGAAAATGGGACAGGTGATCACCCGGCTCGCGGCAGAAGACGGCAATTGTCAGATTGTGGCAGGAATTGATACATTCCGCGGGATTGAAAATACCTATCCGGTATTTGACAACCTGAAAGACTGTGATGTGGAAGCTGATGTTGTGATCGATTTTTCAAACGCAAAAGCGGTGGAAGGGCTTTTGGAAGCCTGCTGCGAAAAGAAACTTCCGGTAGTGCTTTGTACGACCGGTCTTTCCGAAGAGCAGCTTCAGAAAGTGGAAGACGCGGCAAAAGAGACGGCTGTTCTTAAATCTGCCAATATGTCTCTCGGCATCAATCTGCTGATGCGTCTTTTGAAGGATGCTGCCAAAGTCCTTGCCCCGGCAGGATATGATATTGAAATTGTTGAAAAGCATCATAATAAAAAGGTAGACGCGCCAAGCGGAACAGCGCTTGCACTTGCCGATGCCATCAATGAGACCCAGGATCCACAGTACGCATACTGTTTTGACAGAAGTCAGGAGAGAAAGCCAAGGGAAAAAAGAGAGATCGGAATCTCGGCTGTCCGCGGCGGAACGATCGTCGGGGAACACGAGGTGCTCTTTGCGGGAGAGGATGAAGTGATTGAGTTTAAGCATACCGCTTATTCCAAAGCCGTGTTCGGAAAAGGAGCACTGGAAGCGGCAAAATTCCTGGCAGGGAAGCCGGCAGGAAGATATGAAATGAGCGATGTGATTTCATTTTAATTCTCACATGAATAAAATCTGATTTTCTGCAGATAGTAAGTAGTGCAAATTCTATTTGCAGGAGGGAAAAAGATGAAATCTTGGAAACGAGCCGCTCTTGTTCTGCTGAGTGTGTTCATGCTTGGCTGTATGACTGCATGTTCAGGAGAAAACCGTGTCAATGATGCGACAAACGGAAGCAATACCGGGAACACGCTGGAGGAAGATATCAATAATGGAGCTGACGCCCTGGAAGACGGAGCCGAGGACTTGAAAAATGGTATCGAAGACGGAGCCCGGGATATCAAAGATGGCGTGGAAGATGCGCTGGATGGAAACAGCAGAACAGATATGGACAGATAAGAGAGCCTTTTTGGCTCTCTTATCTGCGATTATGGAGGAGATATTTGGCTTGACGGAAGAGAGGAACCTGTGTTAATGTAAGAAAATAAATTGACGTGGTAAAGTAAAAAAGTGTTGGGAGGTAAAAAGATGCGGTTCCGTCCTTGTATTGATATACATAATGGCAAAGTAAAACAGATTGTAGGAGGAAGCCTCACCGACCGGGGGGACAGGGCCAGCACCAATTTTGTGGCGGATAAACCGGCAGACTGGTTTGCGGGCAGATATCAGGAGGACGGCCTTTATGGAGGTCATGTTATTCTTCTGAATCCGGCATCGTCTCCGTATTTTGAGGAGACAAAAAAGCAGGCACTTCGGGCCCTTCAGGCATTCCCCGGAGGACTTCAGATCGGAGGCGGTATCCGGGCGGATAATGCCGGAGATTATTTAGATGAGGGAGCGAGTCATGTCATTGTTACATCTTATGTTTTTTCCGACGGCCGGATCCGGTGGGATCATCTGGAACAGCTGAAAGATGCCGTGGGAAAGGAGCGGATTGTTCTGGATTTAAGCTGCAGAAAACGAGATGGAAAATATCTGGTTGTCACAGACCGGTGGCAGAAATTTACGGACACTGAAGTGACCCGGGAACTTTTGAATATGCTGGCCGGTTTCTGTGCCGAGTTTCTGATTCACGGTGTTGACGTGGAGGGACGCTCTGCGGGAATCGATCAGGAGCTTGCCGGAATCCTTGGAACATGGGAGAAAGCCGGCGAAATACCTGTGACGTACGCCGGCGGAATTGCATCCATGGAGGATATAAGGATATTGCAGAAAGCAGGAAAAGACAGGGTGGATTTTACCGTGGGAAGTGCTCTGGATCTTTTCGGAGGAGAGCTAAGCTACGATGAAATCAGACAGAAGTATCATGGCTGACGTTTGTGAACACGGTGGAAAGAGTTTGTGAACACTTTAGAAACAGGTTGAACAAGCCCGTGGATAGTGTTAAAATGAGGAATGGATTAATTTTTTAGAACGATAAGGAGCAGTAAAAAATGGGACTGATACAGAAAGTGTTTGGTACACACAGCCAGCATGAGTTAAAGAGAATCTATCCGATCGTAGATCATATCGAAGCTTTGGAACCTGAGATGCAGAAGCTTTCTGATGAAGAATTAAGAGATAAAACGAGAGAATATAAGGAACGGTACGCAAAGGGAGAAACTCTGGATGACCTGCTTCCTGAGGCATTTGCCACAGTAAGAGAGGCAGCAGTAAGATCCATCGGAATGAAACATTACCGTGTACAGCTGATCGGCGGTATTGTCCTTCATCAGGGACGTATTTCCGAGATGAAGACCGGTGAAGGAAAGACACTTGTATCCACACTGCCGGCTTACTTGAATGCCCTCACGGGAGAAGGTGTTCATATCGTTACTGTCAACGACTATCTGGCAAAGCGTGACGCCGAGTGGATGGGAAAAGTACATGAATTTCTGGGACTGAAAGTCGGAGTCGTATTAAACGATATGGACAATGACCAGAGAAGAGCGGCCTATGCCTGTGATATTACATACGTCACCAACAATGAACTTGGATTTGATTATCTGAGAGATAACATGGTGATCTATAAAGAGCAGCTTGTACAAAGGGGACTGAAATACGCCATCATCGATGAGGTCGACTCCGTTCTGATCGACGAGGCAAGAACCCCTCTGATTATTTCCGGCCAGAGCAGTAAGTCCACAAAGCTCTACGAGGCGTGTGATATTCTTGCGCAACAGATGGAGCGTGGAGAAGCAAGCGGTGAATTCTCTAAGATGAATGCAATTCTTGGTGAAGAGATTGAAGAAACCGGAGACTTCATCGTCAACGAAAAAGAGAAGGCCATCAACCTGACGGAAGACGGTGTAAAGAAGGTTGAAAACTTCTTCCATATTGAAAATCTGGCAGATCCGGAAAATCTGGAGATCCAGCATAATATCATCCTGGCCCTGAGAGCACACAACCTGATGTTCCGTGACAAGGATTATGTAGTAAAAGACAACGAAGTGCTGATCGTCGATGAGTTTACAGGACGTATCATGCCGGGAAGAAGGTATTCCGACGGACTTCATCAGGCAATCGAGGCAAAAGAGCATGTAAAAGTCAACCGGGAGAGTAAAACACTTGCAACGGTTACCTTCCAGAACTTCTTTAATAAGTATGAAAAGAAATGTGGTATGACAGGTACCGCCCTGACAGAAGAAAAAGAGTTCCGCGATATCTACGGAATGGATGTTGTGGAAATTCCGACCAACAAACCGGTTATCCGGAAGGATCTGGACGATGCTGTTTACAAGACCAAGAAAGAGAAGTTTAACGCAGTATGCGATGCTATTGAGGAAGCACATGCAAAGGGGCAGCCGGTTCTGGTTGGTACGATTACCATTGAGACCAGTGAGCTTTTAAGCAAAATGCTCAGAAAACGCGGTATCCGCCATAATGTCCTGAATGCCAAGTTCCATGAGCTGGAAGCACAGATCGTAGCTGAGGCCGGACAGCACGGCGCGGTTACGATTGCGACCAATATGGCGGGCCGTGGTACCGATATCAAGCTGGATGAAAAGGCAAGAGAAGCCGGCGGCTTAAAGATCATCGGTACAGAGCGTCATGAATCCAGACGAATTGACAACCAGCTCCGCGGACGTTCCGGACGTCAGGGCGATCCGGGTGAATCCCGTTTTTACCTTTCTCTGGAAGACGACCTGCTCCGCCTGTTCGGCTCTGAAAAGCTGATGTCCGTATTCAATGCGCTGGGCGTGGAAGACGGAGAACAGATTGAACACAAAATGCTTTCAGGAGCGATTGAAAAGGCGCAGAAGAAGATCGAGTTCAACAACTATGGTATCCGTAAGAATCTGCTGGAATATGACCAGGTTATGAATGAACAAAGAGAGATTATCTACGAAGAACGCCGCCGTGTGCTTGACGGGGAAAGCATGAGAGATTCCATCTATCATATGATTACAGAATATGTGGAAGATCTTGTTGACAGATATGCTCCGGCTGACAGATCCGGTGATGAGTGGGATCTGGAAGGCATGGATGTGGCGCTTCATGAGACCATTCCGATGATTCAGGCTGTGACCGGGGAAGATGTGAAGAAAAAGCAGCAGAAAGAGCTGAAGCATCTTCTGAAAGAACGTGCTGTCAAAGCATACGAGGCAAAGGAAGCAGAATTCCCGGAACCGGAACATTTAAGAGAAGTAGAGCGTGTCGTACTGCTCAGAGCGATTGATGGCAGATGGATGGATCATATCGACGATATGGACCAGCTTCGTCAGGGAATCGGTCTTCAGGCATATGGGCAGAAAGATCCGCTCGTGGAATACAAGATGCTTGGATACGACATGTTCGGTGAGATGACAAAGGCTATTGAGGCGGATACGATCCGTGTGCTCTTCCATGTCAAGATGGAACAGAAAGTGGAAAGAGAACAGGTTGTAAAAGTAACAGGAACAAACAAGGACGACTCGGCATCCCATGCGCCGAAAGTCCGCACAGAAAAGAAAGTTTACCCGAATGATCCGTGTCCATGCGGAAGCGGCCTGAAATACAAACAGTGCTGCGGGAAAAAGAAATAATAAAAATAAAAGAGGTGAGAACAGTGGTTGAACTTGAACAGCTGAGACTGGAACTGCAGGCATTCGAGGAACCTCTTAAGGAAGTAAGGGATTCACTTTGACCTGCCGGGCAAAGAAAAAAGAGTAGAAGAACTGGAACGTAAAATGGAAGAACCGGATTTCTGGGAGGATACGGAAGGCTCCCAGAAAGTCATGAAAGAACTCAAAATGCTGAAAGATACACTGAAAACGGCGGAAGAGCTGAATCAGCAGTATGAAGATACCGGAGTCCTTCTGGAAATGGCAGAAGAAGAACAGGATGAAAGTCTTATCGGAGAGATCCGTGACGGAGTCAAAAGGCTGGATGAGCACCTGGAGGAGGTACGGATCAGCACGCTCCTCGGGGGAGAGTATGATAATTGTGATGCGATCGTGACACTCCATGCCGGAGCAGGAGGCACGGAGGCCTGTGACTGGAACCAGATGCTTTACCGGATGTATTCCCGGTTTGTGGAGCGTCATGGATTTTCGATGGAGGTTCTGGATTATATTGACGGTGACATTGCGGGAATCAAAAACGTGACCTTTGAAGTTCACGGGGAAAATGCGTATGGATTTCTGAAATCCGAGAAAGGGATACATCGTCTGGTACGGATTTCACCGTTCAATTCGGCGGGAAAACGTCAGACATCTTTTGCGTCCTGTGATGTGATTCCGGATATTGACAAAGAGATCGATATCGAGATCAATGAAGATGATCTGAAGATCGATACCTACCGGTCAAGCGGGGCAGGAGGACAGCACATTAACAAGACGTCCTCCGCAGTCCGGATCACGCATCTTCCGACCGGGATTGTCGTACAGTGCCAGAATGAGCGCTCGCAGCATCATAATAAGGATAAAGCGATGCAGATGTTAAAGGCAAAGCTGTATTTGATGAAAGAACAGGAACAGGCGGAGAAGATGTCCGGTATCCGCGGAGAGGTCAAGGATATCGGATTTGGAAATCAGATCCGCTCTTATGTTATGCATCCATACAGTCTTGTCAAGGATCACAGGACAAACGAAGAATCCAGTAATGTAGGAGCAGTGATGGACGGCGAGATTGACAGATTCATCAATGCATATCTGAAACAGGAGAGTGTACATGGATAAGACGAAATACTATGTGCTGAACAGAAAAGCGGTTCCGGAAGTCCTGTTGAAAGTTGTGGAGGTCAAGCATCTGCTTGCGACACAGAAGGGGCTTACGATCGGCGAAGCGGCAGAACAGGCAGGAATCAGCAGAAGTTCCTTTTATAAATACAAAGATGATATTTTCCCGTTTCATGAAAATGAAAAGGGACAGACTATTACCATGGTCCTGCAGATGGAAGATATTCCAGGGCTTTTGGCAGAGATTTTGGGTGAAGTTGCACAGTGCAGGGCAAACATTCTGACTATTCACCAAAGTATTCCGCTCAATGGAGTGGCAACGCTTACCATGAGTGTGGAAGTCCTTTCCACAACAGGAAATCTCTCGGAAATGGTTGCGAAAATCGAAGAAAAAAACGGAGTTCATTATCTGAAAATAGTAGGGAGGGAATAAAAATGATAAGTGTTGCGGTACTGGGCTATGGTACAGTCGGATCCGGAGTAGTGGAAGTGTTCCGGCAAAATCAGGAGAAGATTGACCGGTGCGCAGGAGATCAGGTGCGGATCAAATATGTTCTGGATCTGCGTGATTTCCCGGAGGATCCGGTGCAGGAACTGATTGTGCATGATTTTGAAAAAATTGTCAGTGATGAAAGTGTGGATATTGTCGTAGAGGTAATGGGCGGTCTGGAACCTGCTTACACCTTTGTGAAGAGAAGTCTGGAAGCCGGGAAAAATGTGGTAACCTCCAATAAGGCGCTTGTGGCTGCGCATGGAGCGGAGCTGTTGAAGACCGCAAAAGAGAACCATGTCAACTACCTCTTTGAGGCGAGTGTGGGAGGCGGTATTCCGATTATCCGTCCGCTTGTCTCTTCGCTTACGGCGGATGAGATTGAAGAGATTACGGGAATCCTGAATGGGACAACGAACTATATGATGACGAAGATGTTTTATGAGGGAGCCGATTACGATGAAGTATTGAAAGAAGCACAGGCAAATGGATTTGCAGAACGGAATCCGGAGGCGGACGTGGAAGGTATGGATGCCTGCAGGAAAATAGCGATTCTGTCTTCCATTGTGTCCGGAAAGCAGGTGGATTTCCGCGATATTTATACAGAAGGCATCACGAAGATTACTGTCCAGGATATGCGCTACGCAAAACAGATGAATGCGGTAATCAAACTGCTTGCTACGATGAAGCGGGACGAAGAGAAGCTTGAGGCGGTTGTAGCCCCGTTCATACTTCCGGCAGAGCATCCGCTTGCAAGTGTGAATGGAGTGTTCAATGCGATTTTCGTGCAGGGCAACGCTTTGGGGGATGCAATGTTCTATGGAAGCGGCGCAGGAAAGATGCCGACGGCCAGCGCAGTAGCGGCAGATATCGTGGAAGCTGCGAAATACAGAAACGAGACAATCTGCGAATACTGGTCCGGAGAGCGTCTGGAACTTGAAAGCCGCCTGGATGTAAAAAGAAAGTTTTTTGTCCGGATGTCCGGAAGCAGGGCAGCATATGAAGAACGGATCAGAGATACTTTTGGCAAGGTTGAATTCGTGGAGGCTGATGGCTGCGAAGGAGAATTCGGATTTATTACAGATGTCATGAAAGAAGGGGAATACGAAGACGCGGCTGCAAGGTTTGACAATGTCATTCACATGATCCGTGCAGCATCATAAGATAGATTATAAGACGAAAACAGAAGGGAATGATTGCGGATGAAATATATTATCATTCTTGGGGACGGTATGGCAGGAGAGCCGCTGGAGTGTATTGGGGGAAAGACGACGCTGGAACAGGCTTTGACGCCTGAGATGGATCGCCTTGCAAAGATGAGCGAAATCGGGCTCGTCTCAATGGTGCCGGAGGGGATGGCACCTGGAAGTGATACGGCCAACCTGTCGGTCCTTGGGTATAATCCCGAAGTATATTATACCGGAAGGTCGCCTCTTGAGGCGCTCAGTATCGGAGTAGGGATGGAAGAGGATGATGTATCGTTCCGCTGCAATCTGGTCACGCTGACCGAGGATGCATCACTCCCTTATGAAGATCAGAGAATTGTGGACCACAGCTCGGATGAAATTAATACCAGAGATGCAGGTGTCCTTCTGGAGGTTCTGAAGGAGGAAGTGTTAAAACCGGGATTTGAGCTGTACCGCGGGACATCCTACCGCCATCTTCTGCTTTGGAAGAATGGACACGAAATGGAACTGACGCCGCCCCATGATATTCTGACAAATCAGATCCGGGAATATCTTCCGGGGGATCCGATGCTTTTGGCAATGATGAAAGAAAGCTATCGAGTTTTAAAAGAGCATCCGGTTAATCTAAAACGGAAAGCCCAGGGGCTTCGACCGGCCAATTCCGCCTGGTTCTGGGGAGCGGGAAAAAGGCCAAAACTGCCGGATTTTCAGGAAAAGACCGGAAAAAGAGGCGTGATGATTTCGGCGGTGGATCTCCTGAAAGGGATTGCCGCCGGAAGCGGAATGAAAATTGTTCATGTAGAAGGAGCGGACGGCGGCCTTCATACGAATTATGAAGGAAAGGCACAGGCGGCAGTCCGTGCGCTGCTTGATGAAGGCTACGATTTCGCCTATATCCATGTGGAAGCGCCGGATGAAATGGGACATCAGGGCAGCGTGGAAAAGAAGGTCCGGGCAATCGAATTTCTGGATCAGAGGCTGATCCGGATTGTCAGGGAGGCGATGGATGCATCGGGAGAACCGTACAGACTGCTGATTCTGCCGGATCATCCGACACCGATTGCTGCCAGAACACATACCGCGGATCCGGTTCCCTATCTTCTCTACGACAGAAAAAGACCTGAAAACGGGGCAGAGAGCTACTGTGAAAGGACGGCTGTGCAGTCAGGAAGATGGGAAAAAAATGGATATCATCTGATCGAACACTTATTTGAATACTAGGAGGAAATTATGCTGATAGTAAAGAAATTCGGGGGAAGCTCTGTCGCAAACAGAGAAAGAATCTTCAATGTGGCAAGGCGCTGCATTGAGGATTATAAAAAAGGGAATGATGTAATTGTAGTACTTTCAGCTATGGGAGATACAACAGACGAACTTCTGGAACTGGCGCAGAGCATCAATCCAAACGCGCCGAAAAGGGAGCTGGATATGCTCCTGACTACGGGAGAGCAGGTATCCGTTGCGCTGATGGCGATGGCATTTCACTCATATGATGTCCCGGCAATCTCTCTGAACGCTTTTCAGGTGCGGATGCACTGTACGGCAAGATATGGAAATGCAAGATTCAAACGGATCGATACTGAGCGGATCCAGCATGAACTGGAAGCGAGAAAGATTGTAATTGTGACCGGATTCCAGGGAATTAACAAATACGATGATTACTCTACCCTGGGACGAGGCGGTTCCGATACTACTGCGGTTGCGCTTGCGGCAGCACTTCATGCTGACAAGTGCGAAATCTATACCGATGTGGACGGTGTCTACACGGCAGATCCGAGAATTGTAAAAAATGCAAGAAAAATTGACGAGATTATTTACGATGAAATGCTGGAACTTGCGACTTCAGGAGCAAAGGTGCTTCATAACCGGTCCGTTGAGATGGCGAAGAAGTATGGCGTCGAGCTGGTTGTACGCTCCAGTCTTACATCAGAAGAGGGAACCGTAGTCAAGGAGGTAGTAAAAATGGAAAAAATGTTAATCACCGGTGTGGCGGCTGACAGAAATACAGTAAGAATTTCTGCGATTGGAGTAAAAGATGAGCCGGGAATCGCGTTCAAAATCTTTAATACACTTGCGAAAAACAACATCAATGTGGATATCATCCTGCAGTCTGTAGGAAGAAACGGAACAAAGGATATTTCTTTTACCGTATCCGAGGAAGATCTGAAAGAAGCACTTGCTATTCTTGAAGAGAAAAAAGAAGTTCTTACGATCAAAGAGCTTACATACAGCACCGATGTGGCAAAGGTATCCATTGTAGGAGCTGGTATGCTCAGCAATCCGGGAGTTGCGGCAAAGATGTTTGAATCTCTGTTTAACTCCAACATCAATATCAACATGATTTCCACATCTGAAATCCGTATCACTGTTCTGATCGATGAAAAAGATACAGAAAAAGCAATGATTGCAATCCATGACGGATTTGGACTGAATGATTAAAAAACAGAAAAATAAGAAATCCCCTTTCCGTTAGTACGGTTAGGGGATTATTTGTCTTTCAGAAATCCACGAACAATCTGACGGTCATTTTCAGAGGAGTACCGGTATTTCATAATAAGGTCGATTTCCGGATCCGTTAAGCAGATTGAGTGTTTCTGATCTTCTGTTTCGCAAAGATGATACTGATAGACCGGAAAGGATTCTTGAATCTGATCGGCATCAATGACACCGGCGACCAGTTCATCAAGCGTGATTTTATAAAAATCAGAAAAACGGATCAAAGTAGACAGGTCCGGTTCTCTGAGCGCCTGTTCGTAGTGAGAGTACGCCTGTCTGGTAATGTTCAGGATAGAGCTGAGTTGTTTCTGTGTGTAGTTGTATTTTTTGCGAAGAGTTCTGAGATTCTTTGCAAGCTGTACATTTGCCATGGCATACCTCCATTTTTAGAAACAGTATATCAGTTTCTATGTAAAAATTCAGATAATGCCACAAAATGTATCTATGGAAAGAAAAGCAACAAAACGTTGCTATTTATAATTTGCTTAATGTGCTGTTGTGATAAAGAACAGAAAACGTTACATCTTCTGAAAACCAGGAGGGCGGAGTAAAGGAATCGGCCATCTCTACAGAAGGAAATTCTACTTCTGCCAGCATAAGCGGGGCCAGGTCTCCCTTAAAACAGTCGAGTTCGATTGTCAGTCCGCCTTCGAGAGGAATCAGATAACGTCTTTTCTGAATCAGTCTTCCGTCAATTTTGGTAAGAAGATGTTCATAGGCCTCCTTTGTAAGAGGAAGGTTATATTCTTCGCGGACCATCAGGCCTTTGGATTTATAGGTCAATGTATAATCCTCGTCCGACCGGCGGATACGAACAACGGGACTGGTATTCAGATATCCCTGCTCCATCTCATGATATGGAAAATCTTCCAGAGGCAGAGGGCAGGATTCGATGAGGTATTTACGTTCAATTTCCACAAATGTTTCCTCCTTGTAATAGTATGATCTGTTCTTTCAGTATAAATGTACTGCGGAAGGAAAACAAGGGAAAACGGACTTAGGTTGCTTTTTTTTATAGAGTCTGATAGAATCAAAAACGAACAAGGAGGAGAAAATCATGAGAAAAAAAGCCTGTGCTTTGGCGGCTGCGGTCCTTGCCGGCATGATGGCCTTTGCCGGATGCGGTGGAGACTTTGATGCAGCAGGGTATGTACAAGCCGTACTCGATGAGAGACTCCAGGGGGAATTTACGGAGGCGTCCAGAATCATGGATACATCCGAATATGAACTGAAACAGGATTATGAGGCGGCTGTCGATCAGTTTGTCTATGATTATCTGACATCCGGTTATGATGAACTCAGTGATTATACATTGTATGAGTACGAAACACTTGTAAAAGAGATTTTCAGTGTGATGAAATATGATGTGCAGAAAGCGGAGAAGACAGATTCAAAAGAGTACGAAGTATCTGTGGAGATTCAGCCGGTAGATCTGTTTGTCAATTACGTACCTGCGCTGCAGGAGGCATCAAAGGAAATTGAACAGTCCGCGCAGAACGGAGGATATGAAGGAACAGAAGAAGAAATTCAGGAGATGATGCAGTATGATTATTTATTCAGAGCATATGATCTTCTGGAAGAAGCGTACCTGAATATGCAGTACTCCGATCCGGAGACCGTGATTGTGAAAGTGGAGGCAGATGACGGAAACACCTATTCGGTCAGTGAGGAAGAATACCAGACACTTCTGGAACAGTTTTTCCGAATGGACGAAGTCGGCAGCACGGACTAAGAGTCAAAATGCGGCTTCCGGCAGAAAACGGCGAAAATATGAGGAAAAGTAAAGGTAAGACTGGAAATTCGAATAAGAATATGGTATACTCATACAATCAGTGTAATGTAGATAAGTCTGCCGACTTTTCGCATATACGATAAGATTTAGGAGGAAATGTAAATGAGTTTACAAGTAGAGAAACTGGAACACAACATGGCGAAACTGACGATCGAAGTTTCTGCCGAAGAACTGGAAAAAGCACTCCAGGGAGCTTACAACAAGCAGAAGAAAAACATCAGCATCCCAGGATTCCGTAAAGGAAAAGTGCCGCGCCAGATGATCGAAAAAATGTACGGACCGGAAGTTTTCTATGATGACGCTGCAAACCAGCTGATTCCGGAAGCATACGGAAAAGTATATGATGAAGAGGATCTTGAGATCGTATCACAGCCGAAGATTGATATCGTACAGATTGAAAAAGGCAAACCATTTATTTTTACAGCTGAGGTGGCTTTAAAGCCGGAAGTTACATTAGGAGAATACAAAGGATTAAAGGTTGAAAAGATTTCCAACCGTGTGACACAGAAAGAGATCGAAGCAAAACTTGTTGAAGAACAGGAAAAGAACGCAAGAACAGTTTCTGTGACAGACCGTCCGGTTCAGGATAAAGACGAAGTTGTACTTGACTTTGAAGGATTTGTAGACGGTGTTGCTTTTGAAGGCGGAAAAGGAGAAAACTACCCGCTGACAATCGGCTCCGGAGCATTCATCCCGGGATTTGAAGAGCAGCTGATCGGCGCAAACCTGGAAGAAGAAAAAGAAGTGAATGTAAAATTCCCGGAAGAGTATCATGCAAAAGACCTGGCAGGAAAAGAAGCAGTCTTCAAATGTACAGTGCATGAGATCAAAGTAAAAGAACTTCCGGAACTGGATGACGAGTTCGCATCCGAAGTTTCCGAGTTTGAAACTCTGGACGCTTACAAAGCAGACATCAAGGCAAAGATCAAAGAGCAGAAGATCGCAGAAGGCAAGAGAAAACAGGAAGACAAAGCAGTAGAAGAAGCTGTTGCAAACGCGCAGATGGATATTCCGGATGCCATGGTTGACACAGAAGTAAGACAGATGGCAAATGATTTTGCTCAGAGATTACAGCAGCAGGGGCTGACTCTTGATCAGTACTTCCAGTTTACAGGAATGACAGCTGAGAAGATGACAGATGAGCTGAAACCGCAGGCATTAAAGAGAATTCAGACAAGACTTGTTCTGGAAGCGATCGTAAAAGCGGAAAACATCGAAATCAGCGATGAGAAAATCGACGAGGAAATCCAGAAGATGGCTGATGCTTACAAGATGGAAGCAGACAAGCTGAAAGAATTCATGGGAGAAAAAGAAAAAGAACAGATGAAACTGGACATGGCTGTTCAGGAAGCTGTTACATTCCTTGTTGATAATGCGGTAGAAGAATAAGAGACATAAATAATAAGGAGGCATATTGCATGAGTTTAGTACCTTATGTCATTGAGCAGACAAGCCGTGGAGAGCGTTCATACGACATCTACTCAAGACTTTTAAAAGACAGAATCATTTTTCTGGACGGTGAGGTAAATGATGCTTCAGCGAGTGTGATTGTTGCACAGCTCCTGTTCCTGGAAGCAGAGGATCCGGGAAAGGATATCAATTTATACATCAACAGTCCGGGCGGTTCTGTGACGGCAGGTCTGGCAATTTATGATACGATGCAGTACATCAAGTGTGATGTGTCTACGATCTGTATTGGAATGGCTGCAAGTATGGGATCTTTCCTTCTCTCCGGAGGGAAAAAAGGGAAGCGTCTTGCGCTTCCGAACGCTGAGATCATGATTCATCAGCCATCAGGTGGTGCACAGGGTCAGGCATCAGAGATACAGATTGCTGCAGAGCATATTCTGAAAACCCGCCGGAAATTGAATGAAATTCTGGCAGCGAATACCGGGCAGACACTGGAAACGATCAGCCGTGATACGGATCGTGACAATTTCATGTCTGCTGAGGAAGCAAAAGAATACGGTTTAATTGATGAGGTCATCACGAGCCGGTAAAGGGGAAACAAGGGGCTGTCCCATGTGCTTGGGGCATCCCCTTTCCGTGTTTCATAATACAATGCGGAAAGTATATAAATGAGGTGTGAGAATGGCTTTAAAAGAAGATGTGGTAAGATGTTCCTTCTGTAATAAGACACAGTCACAGGTGCGCAAGCTGATTGCGGGACCAAACGGTGCTTACATCTGTGATGAATGTATCGAGATCTGTGCCGAAATTATAGAGGAAGAATTCGAATATGAGAACGAAGACAACGGGCTTGGAGAGATTAATCTCTTGAAGCCGGAGGAAATAAAAAGCTTTCTGGATGACTATGTCATTGGTCAGGAGGAAGCAAAAAAGGTTCTTTCCGTTGCTGTTTATAATCATTATAAACGGATTAAGGCGGAAAAGGATCTGGGAGTGGAACTGCAGAAAAGCAATATTCTTATGCTTGGACCGACCGGAAGCGGAAAGACGCTTCTTGCACAGACGCTTGCAAAAGTGCTGAATGTGCCGTTTGCGATTGCGGATGCCACGACGCTGACAGAAGCGGGATATGTCGGAGAAGATGTGGAAAACATTCTTTTGAAGATTATTCAGGCTGCTGACGGTGATATAGAAAGAGCAGAATACGGAATTATTTATATCGATGAGATTGACAAGATTACAAGAAAATCCGAAAATCCATCCATTACAAGAGATGTATCAGGAGAAGGGGTACAGCAGGCGCTTCTGAAAATCATTGAAGGTACGATTGCATCCGTGCCTCCGCAGGGCGGAAGAAAACATCCGCATCAGGAGCTGTATCAGATTGATACGTCCAATATCCTTTTCATTTGCGGCGGAGCGTTTGAGGGGATTGACAAGATCATCGAAAAGAGAATCGACCAGAAATCCATAGGATTTAATGCGGAAATTGCAACCAATCATGAAGACAATCTGGACAGACTGTTAAATCAGGTACTGCCGCAGGATCTTGTTAAATTCGGCCTTATTCCGGAATTCGTCGGACGTGTTCCGGTGATTGTCGCACTGGAATCTCTTGACAGAGAGGCACTGATTCAGATTTTGACAGAGCCAAAGAGCTCGATTGTGAAGCAGTATCAGAAACTGATGGAACTCGACGGAGTCAGCCTGCAGTTTGATAAAGATGCGCTTGAGGCGATTGCGGACCGTTCGATTGCAAGAAATACCGGAGCCAGAGGATTAAGAGCGATAATGGAAAACGTCATGATGGACATCATGTACAGGGCTCCATCGGATGAGACGCTGAAAACATGCATCATTACCAAAGATGCTGTTGAGGGAAAGAGCCTGCCAAAGACCGAGCATGAAGAACGTGAATCTGAAAGTGCATAATAGACAGAATGAGAGAGGTGCAGGTAATTATACCTGCACCTTTTGTAAAATACGGAGGAATTAATGACAGAACAGATCAATCATATACCAATGGTGCCGATCCGGGGCCTGACCGTCTTCCCGGGTATGGCAGTACATTTTGATGTTGTCAGGATCAAATCCATGGAAAGTGTTCAGCAGGCAATGCTTGCAGGACAGAAGGTGTTCCTGATCAGACAGAAAGAAGATAAAACTGAAGAGCCGCAGAAAGAGGAACTATGCCGTACCGGTGTGCTGGCGGAAGTCCGGCAGGTTGTGCGGGTGCCTCAAAAGGGTCTCAGAGTGATGGTTTACGGTGAAAAGAGGGCAGTGTTAAGAGAGATGCGTGAGGTGGAAGGATACTGGGAGGCAGATATTTCCATTTGTCAGGAAAAGCGTCCGGACCTTCCGGAAGGGGTATCTCTGGAGGGAATGAAAAAAATTCTGACAGATGCCCTGAAGATTTATGTAAAAAAGACACGGCGTGTTCCGGAAGGAGTGATCCGGGATATCCTGAAGCTTGATGATGTCTATGAAATGGCAGGAGAAGCGGCGGCAGGGATCGGACTGGATTCCGTTGTACTTCAGAAACTGCTGGATGAAGATGATCTTCTGGAACGCTACTATACGCTTGTAGCCAGGATCGAGGAAGATACACGGGCGGCAGATATTACCGCAGAAATTGAAAAGAAAGTCAGAGAGCGGATCGACAAAGGCCAGCGGGAATACATTCTGAGAGAACAGTTAAAATATATCCGTGAAGAGCTGGGAGAGGACGGAACATTGTCCGACGCGGAAGAATTCGAAAAAGCAGAAAAGAAAATGCAGGCTCCGGAGGAAGTACACGAGAAAGTGGCAAAAGAAATACGCCGGTTTAAAAATACAGTAAACAACCCGACCGAGGCAGGAGTCATCCGTACCTATCTTGAGACAATGCTGGAGATGCCCTGGGATAAAAGGGCGGAGGAATATACCGATATGAAACATGCCAAGGAGATTCTTGAGGCAGAGCATTATGGTCTGAAAGAAGTCAAAGAACGGGTGCTTGAATATCTGGCGGTCAGAGAACTGACAAAACGCAGCGGATCTTCTATTTTGTGTCTTGTGGGACCTCCGGGAACTGGAAAAACATCCATTGCGAAATCCCTTGCGGAGTCCATGAAAAAGCCTTATGTAAGAATCTCTCTCGGAGGTGTCAGAGATGAGGCGGAGATCCGGGGACACAGAAAGACCTATGTAGGAGCGATGCCGGGAAGAATCGCGGATGGGCTTCGGAAAGCGGGGGTCAAAAATCCCGTGATGCTTTTGGACGAGATTGACAAGGTGAGCACTGATTATAATAAAGGGGATACCTTTTCCGCGCTTCTGGAGGTTCTGGATTCGGAACAGAATAAAAAATTCCGGGATCATTATCTGGAAGTACCGCTGGATCTCTCGGAAGTTGTCTTTGTAACAACCGCCAACACCCTTCAGACGATTCCAAGGCCGCTTCTTGACAGAATGGAAGTGATTTCGGTCTCCAGCTATACGGAAAATGAAAAGATGCACATTGCGAAAGAGCATCTGATGAAGAAACAGCTGGAGCGTCACGGGCTGGAAGGTGGACTTCTCAGTATTTCGGATGGAGCATTGTGGAAAATCATCCGCAATTACACGAAAGAGGCCGGTGTCCGTACCTTGGAGCGAACCATTGGGGAGCTTTGCAGAAAGGCGGCCAAGGAGATTCTGGAGTCGGGAAAAAAGCGGGTACGTATCACGGAACGGAATCTGGGACAGTATCTTGGAAAAGAAAAATACCACTATCATATGGCAAACAGCCAGGATGAAGTGGGAATTGTGACAGGTCTTGCATGGACAAGCGTTGGAGGGGATACACTTCAGATTGAGGTCAATGTTCTTTCCGGAAAGGGAAATCTCCTGCTGACAGGACAGATGGGTGACGTCATGAAAGAGTCTGCGCAGGCCGGAATCAGTTATATCCGTTCCATCAGCGGCCGTTGTGGAATCGAAGAAGACTTTTTTGAAAAGCATGACATTCATGTACATATTCCGGAAGGGGCAGTGCCGAAGGATGGACCATCTGCGGGCATTACGATGGCCACGGCGATCCTTTCCGCAGTGACCGGGAAAAAAGTCCGGGCGGATGTGGCCATGACCGGAGAGATTACGCTCCGCGGAAGAGTGCTTCCGATCGGAGGACTAAAAGAAAAGCTGTTGGCAGCGAAAAACGCAGGCGTGCGTTGTGTGCTTGTACCGGCTGAAAATCAGGCGGATGTGGAAGAAATTTCCAGGGAAATCACAAAAGGACTGGAGATCCGGTTCGTTTCACGGATGGAAGAAGTACTAAATACGGCACTTGCAGAAAAAATAGAACAGGAGGGAGAACAATGGTAATTAAAGAGGTTGCTCTGGAGACAGTGTGTGGAATTACCAGTAAACTTCCGGTCAATGACAAGCCGGAGATTGCATTTGCAGGCAAATCCAATGTAGGGAAATCCTCCCTGATCAATGCTTTGATGAACCGGAAGTCTCTGGCCCGGATTTCGGCTACGCCCGGAAAAACACAGACGATTAATTTTTATAATATCAATGGGGAAATGTATCTGGTTGACCTTCCGGGATATGGATACGCCAAGGTTTCCGAGAAAGAAAAGGAAGCGTGGGGAAAGATGATTGAGCGCTATCTGCATCAGTCTGCCATGCTTAAGGCGGTGTTCCTTCTGATTGATATCCGGCACGAACCGTCAAAAAATGATAAAATGATGTATGACTGGATTTTACATCAGGGATATGAACCGGTAATTATTGCTACGAAGCTTGATAAAATCAAGAAAAGTCAGCTGTCAAAACAGCTCAAGGTGATCAGAGAAGGGCTGAATCTGGTAAGCGGCACAAAGGTGATTCCATTTTCCGCAAAAACAAAGCAGGGGAGAGAGGAAATCTGGGAGTTTGCCGAGACCAGAATGTTCGGGGCTGACAGTAAGGAGGAGTAGGATGCAGGAAGACGCAGATGGAATGAAAACAGATAAAAGGCCGTACTGGAAAGTTGCCGCAAGTCTTTTTTTCAGTCTTCTGGGGACGATCTTGTTTATTGTGATCGGTGTACGGGCAATCGGATTTTTCATGCCATTTGTTATCGGGTGGTTTATTGCGTATCTGGCGTATCCGCTTGTGGGGTGGCTGGAGAGCAGAGTGAAGATCAAGAAAAAACTGGGATCTGCCCTGATTATCATTCTGGTGATCGCTATTGTGGCAGGACTCGGATATCTGGGAATCGTAAAGCTGGCCCGGGAAATACAGATGGCGCTTAACAATGCTCCGGATCTTTATCAAGATCTGGAAGCGGGATTTCGGGAGATTGGAGAACGGTTTCAGGGAGTTTACAGGATGCTGCCCGAGAATATTCAAAACGGCTGGAACAGTCTGATTCAGAATATGGATGAAAGAGTAGGCGGTGTGATCGCAGGGATAGGAAACCCGGCGGTGGAAGCGACGGGAAATGTAGTCAAACGGATTCCGGGGATTCTTGTGTCTGTTATTGTAGCACTTGTATCGGCTTACTTTTTTACAGCCCAGAGGGAGGAAATCATACAGTGGAGTAAAAAAGTGGCACCCAAAGCGATTGAAGCAAGAATGTCAATGGTTATGTACAATCTGAAGTATGCGGTCGGAGGTTATTTTAAAGCGCAGTTTAAAATTATGGCGGTTGTAGGACTGATTCTATTGTGCGGCTTTCTGATTCTTGGTGTGGATTATGCTTTCTTACTTGCGATTTTAATCGCCTTTCTGGATTTCCTTCCGTTTTTCGGAACCGGAACCGCTCTGATCCCGTGGGCTGTATATAAGTTTTTTGTAATGGATATTAAAATAGCGATAGCACTTTTGATCATTTATGGAATTACACAGCTGGTGAGACAGATCATACAGCCAAAACTGGTCGGTGACAGCATCGGACTCAGTCCGCTTCTTACGTTGATTCTTTTATATGTCGGATACCGGGTAGGGAGTCTGCTTGGCATGATTCTGGCAGTTCCGATCGGAATGATTATTCTAAATCTGTACAAAGCAGGAGCCTTTGATTATATTCTGGATGATGTTAGAATTCTGATGCGGGGAATTGCATCACTGAAAGAACCGTAGTCCGGCAGAAATAGACGAAAGAGTAAGACAGGAGTTTTTCAGTACAACTTGAAAAACTCCTGTCTCTTTTTTCGGCATTTATCCGAATTTGGGCAGGGTGCACAAGTTTCATTGATGGGGAGAATTCGGAATGATATAATAGTACAAAATGGAAATGATTCTTGAAGGAGGAAAGGCATATGGCATTCGATGCTCAAAATACAAAACAGATGATTGAAGAAGGGAAGGCGGTGCTTGGAATCGAATTTGGATCGACACGGATCAAGGCGGTTCTGATTAATGAAAAAAATGAACCGGTGGCATCCGGGAGTCACGACTGGGAAAACCGTTATGATCATGGGATCTGGACCTATACGCTGGAGGATATCTGGGCAGGACTGCAGGACAGTTACCGGAGCATGACGCAGGACGTATCAGAAAAATACGGAACAAAGATCACGAATCTTGCTGCAATCGGATTCAGCGGTATGATGCATGGATATATGGCATTTGATAAAGAAGGGGAACTTCTCGTGCCGTTCCGCACCTGGAGAAACACAATCACAGCGGATGCATCGGAAAAGCTGACGGAGCTGTTCCGGTACCACATTCCTCAAAGATGGAGCATCGCCCACCTTTACCAGGCTGTTTTAAACGGGGAAGAACATGTAAAAGACGTAGCGTTTTTTACAACGCTTGCAGGATATGTTCACTGGAAACTGACCGGTAAAAAAGTACTTGGAGTCGGGGAAGCGTCTGGCATGTTCCCGATTGATGTCAAAGAAAAGCAGTTTCATAAAGGAATGATCGACACATTTGATGCCCTTGTTGCGGAAAAAGGATATCCGTGGAAATTAAGCGGAATTCTTCCGGATGTACTGCTGGCAGGCGAGGATGCAGGCGCTCTGACAGAAGAGGGGGCAAAGCTGCTGGATCCGTCGGGGAACCTGAAGGCAGGAGTACCGCTCTGCCCGCCGGAAGGAGATGCCGGCACGGGAATGGTGGCAACAAACAGTGTAGCGCCAAGGACAGGAAATGTATCGGCAGGAACCTCCGTTTTTGCCATGGTAGTACTGGAAAAAGAACTTTCCAAAGTATATCCGGAGATTGATCTTGTGACCACCCCGTCCGGAGATCCGGTGGGAATGGTACACTGCAACAACTGTACTTCCGACCTGAATGCATGGGTATCTGTATTTAAAGAGTTCGCAGAGACTTTTGGAATGGAAATTGGCATGGATGATCTCTATGGAACCCTGTACCGCAAAGCACTGGAAGGGAACAAAGACTGCGGAGGACTTCTCGCATACAATTATTTCTCAGGAGAACATATTACAAACTTTGAAGAAGGGCGCCCGCTATTTGTCCGGACACCTCAGAGCAGCTTTAATCTCGCAAACTTCATGAGAGTACATCTTTACACCTCTCTTGGAGCATTGAAAGTCGGAATGGACATCATGCTTAAAGAAGAACATGTAGAACTTGACCGGATTCTGGGACATGGCGGACTTTTCAAGACAAAAGGAGTCGGTCAGAGTATTCTGGCCGGAGCAATTGACACACCGGTTTCCGTTATGGAAACCGCGGGAGAAGGCGGAGCCTGGGGAATTGCCCTGCTCGCATCCTATATGGTGCATCGTGAGGAAGATGAAAATCTGGCAGATTTCCTGGCAGAAAAAGTATTTGCAGGAGAAACAGGAATTGAGATGCAGGCGGATCCGGAAGATGTGGCAGGTTTTAATACCTTTATTGAGCGGTACAAAGAAGGGTTCCCGATTGAACGAGCGGCAGTAGACCATCTGAAATAGACGTGCTATACTATCGGTAAAAAAGAAAGAAGGACAAAAAGAACGACATGCCGAAAGTACAGATGACAACACTGGGATATATCGAAAAAGAGGATGCCTATCTCATGCTTCACCGCGTAAAAAAGGAGCAGGACGTAAATGAAGGCAAATGGATCGGGATAGGAGGAAAATTCGAATACGGAGAAAGCCCGGAAGACTGTATGAAGAGGGAGACAGAAGAAGAGACCGGCCTGACCGTGACATCCATGAAATTCCGGGGAATTTTAACCTTTATCTGTGATAAACAGGATCCGGAATACATCTGTCTTTACACGATAGACGGATTTAGAGGGCAGATCCGGGATTGTGACGAAGGCGTACTGAAGTGGGTTCCAAAAGACGAGATTTCCCGCCTGAATCTCTGGGAAGGAGATAGGATTTTCTTTGACCTGATTCAAAAAGATGCACCGTTTTTCTCTCTGAAACTTCGTTATGAAGGGGATCAGCTCATGGAAGCAGTCCTGAATGGCGAAAAAGATCTTGTACATATTTTTGGGGACGTGTTCCGATGATCCGGAACACGTCCCCTTTGACAAATTTGTACTGAAAACAGGAGATTTCAATAGTACAAATATTGGATTTTGTATAAATTGTGCGTGACATGTTTGGATAATACTCCAACTTGTATTGTACAGGTGAATGGGTTATAGTGGTAGTATAATGAAAGAGAGGCTTTGGAATGCAGAAGAAGTACGAAGAAGTGGTTGCGTGGATCAGAGGAGAGCTGCGTGAGGGCAGGCTGAAGCAGGGGGATAAGCTTCCGTCCGAGAATACGCTGCAGGTGAGGTTTGGTGTGAGTCGTCAGACGATCAGGAAGGCGCTTTCAGTGCTGGAGGAGGAACAGATTGTGCGGAGTGTCCGAGGAAGCGGGACATATATTGAGATTGGAAAGCAGAAAAGACAGCGTTCCATGAGAATTGCGGTGATGACGACCTATGTGGATGTCTATATTTTTCCGTTGATTGTAAAGGAGATTGAACGGGTATTGTCGGATGAGGGATATTTTCTTCAGCTTGCCGTGTCTAATAATGCGATTGAGAAGGAGCGGATGATTCTGAAGGATTTTATTCGGGAGAGATCAATCGACGGGCTGATTGCGGAGACAACAAAGAGCGGGATTCCGAATCCGAATCTGAAGCTATACAAGGAGCTGGAGCGGATGGGTGTTCCGATTCTGTTTATTAACAGTTTTTATCCGGAGCTTGATATTGCGCATGTGAGCCTGAATGACAGAGCGGCCGGGCGGATGGTGACGCAGCATCTTCTTGACTGCGGGCATATCAATATAGCGGGGATTTTCAAGGCGGACGATGGTCAGGGGCACCAGAGGTATGCGGGATATGTGGATGCGCTGATGGATGCGGATATCAAGGTCAAAGGAAAGCAGGTTGTATGGATCGACTCGGATGAGATCGCGGAGATGCGGGATGACTGCAGTAGAATTCTGAAGCGGATCAAGGGCTGCACGGCCTGTGTCTGCTATAACGATGAGGTCGCAAACAAGCTGGTTGGTATCTGTATGGATCAGGGAATCCGGATACCGGATGATCTTTCCATTGTGGGAATTGACAATTCCGATCTTTCGAGATTCTGTGAGATCCCGTTTACGTCGGCCGATAATCCGGTGCAGGAGCTTGGAAAGATTGCGGCTGAGATGATGCTTGATAAGATACAGGGAATCGGAGACATTGAGACGGTGGAGCTTATGCCGGATCTGGTTATGCGAAATTCCGTGAAAGTGATTACACATATATAATAAATCAATATAACAGGAGGGGAAAACAATGTTAAAGCAGAAAAACTACAAGTTCTGGTTCTGTACAGGATCGCAGGATCTTTACGGAGACGAGTGTCTGGCTCATGTGGCAGAGCATGCGCAGAAGATCGTGGAGGCGCTGAATGCATCCGGAGTTCTTCCGTATGAGATTGTCTGGAAACCGACGCTGATCACAAACGAGCTGATCAGAAAGACCTTTAATGAGGCAAACACAGATGAGGAATGTGCAGGTGTCATCACGTGGATGCATACGTTCTCACCGGCAAAATCCTGGATTCTCGGACTTCAGGAATACAGGAAGCCGCTTCTTCACCTGCACACTCAGTTCAATCAGGAAATTCCATATGATACCATTGATATGGATTTCATGAACGAAAACCAGTCTGCACATGGAGGCCGTGAGTTCGGCCATATCTTTACCAGGATGGGAATCGAGAGAAAAATTGTTGTGGGACACTGGTCTGACAGACAGGTACAGGAAAAAATTGCATCCTGGATGCGTACAGCTGTGGGTGTGATCGAAAGCAGCCATGTACGTGTCATGAGGGTGGCCGATAATATGAGAAATGTAGCCGTAACGGATGGAGACAAGGTAGAGGCACAGATTAAATTTGGATGGGAAGTGGATGCTTATCCGGTTAACGAAATCGCGGAAGCGGTCGAAGATGTAAAAGAAGGAGAAGTAAGTTCTCTGGTAGAGGAATATTATGATAAATATGATATTCTTCTGGAAGGAAGAGATCCGGAAGAATTCCGGAAACATGTTGCCGTACAGGCACAGATCGAAATTGGATTTGAACGGTTCCTGGAAGAGAAGAACTATCAGGCAATTGTGACTCATTTTGGTGATCTTGGAAGTTTAAAGCAGCTTCCGGGGCTTGCAATCCAGAGACTGATGGAAAAAGGTTACGGATTTGGCGCAGAAGGAGACTGGAAGACTGCAGCCATGCTTCGGATTATGAAAATCATGACGGAAGGAATGAAAGACGCAAAGGGAACTTCCTTTATGGAAGATTATACCTACAATCTGGTTCCTGGAAAAGAAGGCATTCTTCAGGCTCATATGCTGGAGGTCTGCCCGACTATTGCGGACGGTCCGATCAGTATCAAAGTGCAGCCGCTCAGCATGGGTGACAGAGAAGATCCGGCACGTCTTGTATTCACGGCAAAGGAAGGTCCGGCGATTGCAACTTCTCTCATTGATCTTGGAGACAGGTTCCGCCTGATTATCAACAATGTCAATTGTAAAAAAACGGAAAAACCGATGCCGAAACTTCCGGTTGCAACCGCTTTCTGGACACCGGAACCAAATCTTCAGACCGGCGCAGAGGCATGGATCCTCTGTGGAGGAGCGCACCACACGGCATTCTCCTATGACATTACCGCGGAACAGATGGGAGACTGGGCGGATGCAATGGGTATTGAGGCGGTTTATATCGATAAAGACACCAATATCCGGAATCTGAAAAATGAACTCAGATGGAATGCAGCAGCATATCGTAAATAAGGAAGAATAGAAAATACAGGCCGTATCTTTGTATTCTGCCTCAACAGCTGTGCCGGGTTCGTGGAACAGGCAAAAGGACTGGAAATGGATGCGATCTCGGCGGCGGTTATCGGAGGTACGCTTCTGAGCGGAGGTGTCGGAACACCGATCGGTACGCTGTTCGGAGTCCTGATTAAAGGTACGATTACAAGTCTGATTACTACTCAGGGGACCTTGTCGAGCTGGTGGGTAAGAATTGTTCTTTCCGCATTGTTATGCTTCTTTATTGTCCTTCAGTCCATACTTGGAAAAGTCAAAGAGAAGAAATAGCGGATCAGTCAGGAAGCATTACAAAGAAAATGAAACAGTCTTTGTAATGCTTCTTTTCATGCAGAGAAATTAGGTGTAAAATAAAAGGCAGAAATGTTTGAAAGAAAGGAAGCCGAAAGGCGTATGGTAGATGAATGAAAAAGGAAAATTTTGGACAGACCAGGGCAGGTGTGCAGGCATCGCTTTACACAATGGAAAATGAAAATGGAATGGAGCTGAAAGTAACCGACTATGGTGCAACCCTTGTAAACATTATGGTAGTGGACAAAAACAGCCGGAAAAGGGATGTAGTACTCGGATACGACGATGTGTCCGGATATGAGACAGGAGCAAGTTTCTTTGGCGCAACTGTCGGCAGAAACGCAAACAGAATTGCGGGGGCTTCTTTTGAACTTGGTGGAAAGACATTCCGCCTGGACGCAAATGAAAATGGAAACAACCTGCACAGCGGACTGAACTTTTATAACAAGAGACTGTGGGAAGTAAAGCAGTCGGATGCGCAGAGTATTACTTTTGCCCTGTTCAGTCCGGACGGGGATCAGGGCTATCCGGGAGATGTCAGAATTGAAGTTACTTATACTTTGACAGAGAACAATGAAGTGAAAATTTCCTACAGGGCAATTCCGGGTGAAGACACAATTCTGAACCTGACCAACCACAGTTATTTTAATTTAAACGGAGAAGGGGAAAATACGATTCTGAACCATGTCGTACGTCTTGACGCAGATGCGTTTACAGAGACAGACGATAAACTGATTCCGACCGGAAAGCTGATCGATGTGACAGGAACACCGATGGATTTCCGTCAGGCAAAAGCGATCGGGCAGGATATCGGGGCAGACTATGAGCCGTTGAAGCTTGCAGGCGGATATGATCATAATTGGGCTCTTGGCAATCAGGGAAATTGTGAGAAAGCAGCAGAGGTGTATTCACCGGAAACCGGTATTTCGATGGAAGTCCTGACGGACCTTCCGGGAATCCAGATGTATACGGGAAACGGTATTGAAAATGAAACAGGAAAAGGCGGAAAGCATTACGGAAAACATGCGGCAGTCTGCTTTGAGACACAGTACTTCCCGGATGCGGTACATCACGAAAACTTTGAGGCACCGGTGTGCAAGGCAGGGGAGACTTATCAGACAACAACAGTATATAAATTCAGGATTCATGAATAAAATGCTCTTTTCTTGCATTTTGAAAAATTTGTGCTATAATAATGGACAGCTGGCGTAGTAAGGCAGAAAAGAATGACAACAGGTGACAGTTTTCATTAGGAGGATTTATTATGGCAAGAAAACGCACATTGGCAAAGGTAACTGCAAAGACAGAAGCTGCAGCGGCGGAAACTGCAAAAGCGGCAGCAGAGAAAACAGAGGCTGTGAAAGAAGCGGCTGTGGAAAAGACAGAAGCTGTAAAAGAAGCAGTAGCTGAAAAAACAGAAGAAGTAAAAGAGGCTGTGAAAGAAGCAGCAGAAAAGACAGTAAAGACTGCAAAGAAGACAGCTGCAAAAAAAACTGCAAAGAAAGAAATCAAAGTAAGGACATTTGTTCAGTACTTCGGAAAAGAAGTAGAGGAAAAAGATATGATCGCTGCAGTCAAAAAAGACTGGACAAAGGAAAATGGAAAAAAAGTGGGCGATATCAAAGATATCACACTTTATGTAAAGCCGGAGGAAGCTGCAGTTTACTATGTGGTAAACGGGACAGATTCCGGAAAAGTTGCATACTAATGTACGGAAAAAGGCAGAGAAGATACCATATGGTCAGAGGACGGTATGGTATCTTTTTTTGTGTGCCGGAGTGCCTGAATCAACAGATAATTTAAAAGGAAATAATGTAAAGAAAGAAAAAACAGATAGAAACAGAAAAATATATTGACAAAAATAAGAAGGGATGGTAATATTAGGACAAGAAAAAGAAATAGAAATCAGAAAGGATTTCAGAAAGGAAGGTACGGACCACCGAAAACACATTTATAACTCATATAATCTGAGAAAGGGAAGGTTAACGAATGACTGAAGAACCAACAAAGTGAGGATGGGCGTTGATGATCAGATAAGCATCGGCGTCCATCTTTCGTGTTGCGGGAATATCAGTTTTGTATTAAAATACAAGTAGGAGGGAAACGAAAAGAGTATCAAATAATATACAAAGGAGAGACAAAGATGGAAAGAGTATTTGAAGCAGCAGATCAGATAAGCCGGCTGCTCTTTGAAGATGGACTGAAGAACATGGATTTCTCGTGGATCTTTTCGGAAGGAGGAACAGTGGCAGCTGTTGTGGCTGGTGTGATCGCGCTGCTGATGGTTTTCTTTGGAGCGAAGTGTAAATATGTTCTGTTTGCTCTGCAGGGGCTTCTGCTTGGTGTGACTGCTGGACTGGCGGCGTCCTGGTATTTGAATCTGGACGGTTGGATCATGATCGGCGTATGCGCAGCAGCGGGAGTGCTTCTTGCAGCATTCGAGGCGGTATTCCGCAAATTCGGGGCATTCGTATTTTCGTTTGTGGCCATTTTTGTAAGTGCCCTGGCACTTGCGGGCGGCAGAGGCTACATTGCACTTGGCATCGCGGCAGCGGCAGCACTGTTATTTGCGATTCTGGCAGCCGTTTTCGGTGATCCGATGATTATACCGGTCATGGGAATCGGCGGAGGTGTTCTCGGCGGTATTGTAGCATCCCGCTACCTGCCGTTTGACAGTACAATTGCATTCTACGGAGTGAGCATTGCTCTGGCAGTTCTTGGAATCTGCATCCAGTATGCTCTGAAGTCAAGTAAGATTGCAAAGATCGAGCGCAGTAAAGCAAAAGAAATTCGGGAAAAGAAATCGGTAGAATCCGAAATTGAAATGGCGAGAAACATTCTGGATTCTGATGAGAACGAATAAACGAAAATGAATAAGGGAGAAAATCTGACTGTGGGAATCAGAAAATGCGGACAGTATTACTGCCTTTCTGAAAAAAGGGTATAATAAGCCTGTAAGCAAAAGGGGGCTTGTGTATGAAGCTGGATATGCATTGTCATGTAAAAGAAGGATCGATTGACAGCAAAGTAGGCATTGAAGAATATATCGAAAAGCTGATCGATAATGGATATGATGGAATGGTTGTTACCGACCACGATACTTATAATGGATACCGATACTGGAAAAATGAGTTGAAAGGGAAAAAGTACCAGGATTTTATGGTATTTAAGGGGATTGAATACGACACGAGAGATGCGGGGCATTTTCTTGTCATTATGCCGGAGGGGCGGAAAATGCGTCTTCTGGAGATGCGCGGGCTGCCGCTTACCATGTTGATTGATCTGGTACACAAAAATGGAGGTGTGCTTGGACCGGCCCATCCGTGTGGTGAAAAATATCTGAGTTTTACAAATACAAAGCGGTTTTATAAATCCCCGGAGCTGATTAAGCGGTTTGATTTTATTGAGGTATTTAATGCGTGCGAGTCTGAGGAGTCAAATGAAGGCGCGGCCAGACTCGCAAAGAAATATAATAAACCGGGAACCGGAGGCAGCGATGCCCATAAGATCGAATGTGTAAGTACCGCGTATACAGAATTTGCGGGAACAGCCACATGTGAAACCGAACTGATCAATTTGATCCGTCAGAATCAGATTGTAAAAGCCGGCGGAAGATTTTATAACAAAACGGTGAAAGATAAGATGGGGAAGGCAAATAAGCTTCTCGCATACAGTTTCTGGTTCTACAACAAAGGTGGAGAGCTTTTGAAACGCAGGAGCAGACAGAAAAAGATGAAGGTAGAAAGTCCGGTAGATCCGATTGATCCGATCGAGATTCCTTACCTGCGGGAGGCAAAAAAAGAAAAAATGCAGAAATTAAGAGACTAGCTGGAAAGGAGAAGGAATGGAGTACAAAGGATTGGTAAGACGGCAGAAAGAGTTTTTTAAGACAGGGAAAACGAAGAAAACGGGATTCAGGGTATTTTATCTTGGCAGACTTCTGAAATGGATGGATGAGAATGAGGCACGGATTCTGGATGCCCTCAATAAGGATCTCGGAAAATCCGGCACGGAAGGATATATGACTGAGATCGGAATGGTAAAAGAGGAAATCAGGTTTGCCATGAAACATCTGACACTTTGGGCGAAGCCAAGAAGAGTCAGGACGCCGGTATCTCAGTTCCCGTCTGCCTCTTTTATTTACAGAGAGCCTTATGGTGTCGTACTTATTATGGCTCCGTGGAATTATCCTTTTCAGCTTACGGTGGCACCTCTGATTGGCGCGGTCAGTGCAGGAAACTGTGCAGTCCTTAAGCCGTCTTCCTACTCGGTGCATACATCTGCGATGATTCAGGAGATGATTCGGGAAGTGTTTCCATCCTGCTATGTCACAGTTGTGACAGGCGGCCGGGAGGAGAACGAGGCGCTCCTCAATGAAAAGTTTGACTATATTTTCTTTACGGGAAGTCCGAAAGTAGGAAAATCCGTGATGGAGAAGGCAGCCAGACATCTGACTCCTGTCAGCCTGGAGCTTGGGGGAAAGAGCCCTTGCATTGTTGATGAGACAGCGGATTTAAGAACCGCGGCAAAACGGATTGTCTGGGGGAAGTTTTTGAATGCCGGACAGACCTGTGTGGCACCGGATTATGTACTGGTGCAGCACAGTGTAAAGAAAAGGCTGATTCATTATATTATCAGACAGATTCAGAAGATGTACGGCCAGAAACCGCTGGAAAATGAGGAGTATCCGGCGATTATCAACCAGAGGCACTTCAAACGTATCAGTGGACTGATCAATGAAAATAAAGTCATTTACGGCGGCAAGACCGACAGTACCACGCTTCGGATTGAGCCGACAGTGATGGATGGCATCACCTGGGATGACGCTGTGATGAAAGAAGAGATATTCGGGCCGGTTCTGCCGATCATGTCCTACTATGATCTGCGGGAAGCGGCAGCTGCCATTGAAGCGCAGTCAAGCCCGCTGGCGCTGTATCTGTTTACGAGGGACAAAAAAAGGGAGTCCTACATTCTTGAAAAGCTATCCTACGGAGGAGGTTGTATCAATGATACGGTAGTCCATCTGGCAACACCATATCTGCCGTTTGGAGGAGTAGGGCAGTCCGGAATGGGGAAATATCATGGGAAGGCAAGTTTTGATACCTTTACGCATGAGAAAAGTATCCTCAAAAAATCGGTTCTTGTAGACATTCCTTTCCGGTACCCGCCGTTTCGGGATCATCTTAATTTGATAAAAAAGTTTATGTAAAAAGACCCTTTCCGGGCGGCCTGTAATCAGCCGGAGACCGGAAAGGGTCTTTGTTTTCTCTCTTATTTAAAACAGCAGTCCGATATGGTAGAAAATCACTGCGAAAATCCATGCAATGACAAGCTGGAAGCAGGCGAACGCGACAGTGATACTTGTCTTTCCCACTTCTCTGTGGATCGTTCCGATCGTTGCCATACATGGAACGTAGAGAAGACAGAAAACCATCATTGCGTAGGCGTTGGCTGCGCCAAATCCCATGGAAGCAAGGACAGATACCATGCTGTCCATACCTGCGGAAGTCGTAATATTGGCGATGCCAAAAAGAACGCTGCAGCTGGAAACAACGACTTCTTTTGCAGCAATACCGGAGATCAGAGCAACGGCGATCTGCCAGTACCCAAGTCCCGCCGGAGCAAGTAAAGGGACAAGGGCCTTTCCGATGATTGCCCCGAAACTCTCGGAAATATCGGATACAAAGCCATGCGGTCCAAGGTTCATGACACCCCACATTATAATGGAGGCGATGAAGATGACGGTACCTGCTTTGGAGAGATAGTCCTTTACCTTTTCCCATACATAGATGGCAATCGTGTGAGCATTTGGAGTCTTGTACTCCGGAAGTTCAATGAGCAGTGCGTGTTCCGCTTTACTACCGTCAAATTTTGAAATGACGAAAGTCGCCGTGATGGCCACCACAATACCAAGCAGATACATGGAGTAGCATACGAGCATGCTGTATTTTCCAAAAAACATGGAAGAGAACAGGACATAAATTGGAAGCCTTGCACTGCAGGACATAAACGGTGTAACAAGAATGGTCTTCAGCCGGTCTTTCCGGTGTTCCAGAGCACGGGATGCCATGACAGCGGGAACCGAACATCCGAATCCAAGAAGGAGCGGGATGAAAGCACGGCCGGAGAGTCCGAGACGGCTCATCAGATCATCCATGACGTATGCGACACGTGACATATACCCACTGTCTTCCAGAAAGGCAAGTGCCAGAAACAGGATGAAAATATTCGGCAGGAAAGTCAGGATGCCGCCTACACCGGAGATAATTCCATCCACGACAAGAGACTGAATCAGTGGATTCGTATGGACTGCGGAAAGTCCGCCGGTCACCAGATCCGAGAACCAGACAAGAGCCAGCTCAAAATATCCTTTCAGCCAGTCACCGACTGTAAACGTTACAAAAAATACAAAAGCCATAATCAGAAGAAAAATCGGAAGGCCAAGATAGCGGCTTGTCAGATAACGATCAATTTTTTCTGTCATTTCTGCTTTTGCGCTTTTGTTGACGAGAACCTCCTGAATAATTTCTTCTATAAAATCATATTTCTGATTGATGATATCTTTTTCCAGACTTTCAGAAGCTACATCATCCAGCATGACAGGATGATTTTTCATGACGACCGGGTCATGCTCCAAAAGCTTGATGGCATGCCATCTTTTATTTGAAAGATCAGGATCCTGTGCGGAGAGCCGTTCGATAAGTATATCGATTTTATCTTCGATTTCATCGCTGTATACCATGGCATATTCCGCATGATGGTTGTGGCGGTGGGAAGAACTTGCCTCTTTTTCCTGGTGGTGGTGGATCAGCGGATCCTGGCCGGTCAGCCCTTCGTGGTGTTTGACCGCATGCATCAGGATGGAAAGACCGGTCCGTTTTCTCGCGGAAACCGGTATCGCAGGGATACCAAGCATTTCCGGAAGACGGTGAAGGTCGATTTCCATGCCCCGTTCTTCTACGATGTCCATCATATTCAGTGCAAGAACGACAGGTTTTCCAAGCTCGATCAGCTGGAGAGTCAGATAAAGGTTGCGCTCCAGAGACGAGGCGTCCACAACGTCAACGATGACATCGACGTCATCACTCATAATACATTCTCTTGATACGGTTTCTTCCATTGTATAAGAAGTCAGACTGTAGATTCCAGGAAGGTCGATCAATTTGAAACGATCCCCTTCGTACTCGGTCATTCCCTCTTTTTTTTCGACTGTTACGCCCGGCCAGTTTGCCACTTTCAGATTAGCCCCTGTATAGGCGTTAAACAGAGTTGTTTTTCCACAGTTTGGATTACCTATGAATCCCACATTGATGATATCACCCATTATTCTGCCTCCTCCACTTCAATATGGTCAGCAATCCGCTTACCGAGGGCAAATCTTGTCCCACGGAACCGAACAGTCATAGCTCCCTTTTTATCATTATTCAAAATGGTAATCAAAGCCCCCTCGGTAAGACCGAGAGATTCGAGCCTGCGTTCCAGCGAAAGCTCCAGCTGAATGGATCTGACAATATAGGTGTGCTGGTTTTTCCCCATTTTTAATGTCATATTCATTCTCCTTTAATCGACAAATTATACACGCATTCTATATTATATAATAAATTTCGCAAGGCGTAAATAAAAAAGACCGGATGTGTTTCTTTCAAAAGGAAATTTCCTGCATTTAACTGTCGGTGATCAGCAAGGTAAAACTCAAAAAACAGATCGCACTCTGATTTTTTCTTGCACATCTGTAGATATCTATGATAGAATATGAGGAAAGGCAGAAGCCAGAAAAAGAGGAGGCGCAAAAGACATGGGAATGACAATGACGCAGAAGATCCTTGCAGCGCATGCAGGATTGGACAGGGTGGCGGCAGGACAGCTGATTGAGGCGAAGCTTGACGTTGTAATGGCAAATGATATTACCGGTCCGATGGCTGTGCCGGTATTCAGGCAGATGGCGGACAAGGTATTTGATAAGGACAAAGTTGTACTGGTACCGGATCATTTTACTCCAAATAAAGACATCAAATCAGCGGAAAATTCCAAATCAATCCGGGAATTTGCAAAAGAGCAGGGACTGACGCACTATTATGAGATTGGACAGATGGGGATTGAGCACGCGCTCCTCCCGGAAAAAGGAATCGCGGTAGCAGGGGAGTGTATCATCGGAGCGGATTCCCACACCTGTACATACGGCGCGCTGGGAGCATTTTCCACCGGTGTTGGAACAACGGATATCGCGACAGGAATGGCGACCGGAGTGCTCTGGTTCAAGGTGCCATCCGCAATTCAGTTCGTACTGAAGGGAAAACCTGGAAAATATGTTAGTGGAAAAGACATTATTCTCCATATCATCGGAAAGATCGGTGTGGATGGAGCATTGTATAAATCCATGGAGTTCGTAGGAGAAGGACTTTCCGAACTTTCCATGGATGACCGTTTCACCATGGCAAATATGGCCATCGAAGCAGGGGCGAAGAACGGAATCTTCCTTGTGGATGAGAAGGCAGAAGCGTATATGAAAGAGCATTCGGACAAAGAATATAAGATCTACACTCCGGATGAGGATGCAGTGTACGATGAAGTGATCGAGATTGATCTTTCCGAAGTAAGACCGACGGTTGCATTTCCGCATCTTCCGGGCAATGCGCACACAATTGATGAGATCGAGACTATGGAGCCGATCAAGATCGACCAGGTTGTAATCGGATCCTGTACGAACGGAAGAATGGAAGACATGAGAAGAGCGGCGGCGATCCTCAAAGGTCATAAAGTACATCCGGGTGTGCGTGTGATTGTAATTCCGGGTACGCAGGCGATCTATAAGGAATGTCTGAAAGAAGGCATAGCGGAGATTTTCGTGGATGCAGGATGCGCATTTTCCACGCCGAGCTGCGGACCGTGCATGGGAGGACACATGGGCGTTCTGGCAGCAGGTGAAAAGTGTGTTTCCACAACAAACAGAAATTTTGTGGGACGTATGGGACATGTGGACTCTTTGATTTACCTTGCTTCTCCGGAGACGGCTGCGGCAAGTGCCATCAAAGGTTATATCGCAAATCCAGAGAAAGCAGGTGAATAGAACATGGAAGCAAAAGGACATGTATTTAAATACGGAGACAATGTGGATACGGATGTTATCATTCCTGCAAGATATCTGAATTCGTTTGACCCGCAGGAACTGGCATCCCACGCGATGGTAGATATTGATCCGGAGTTTGCAGGCAAGGTTCAGCCGGGAGATATCATTGTTGCAAGAAAGAATTTCGGATGTGGTTCTTCAAGAGAACATGCTCCGCTCTGTCTGAAAACAGCGGGAGTCAGCTGCATTATTGCAGAAACATTCGCACGGATTTTTTTCCGGAATTCCATTAATATCGGACTTCCGATTATTGAGTGCAAAGAAGCGGCCGAGGAGATTGAAGCGGGGGATGAAGTGGAGATCGACTTTGACAGTGGGAAAATTTTTGACCGGACAAAAGGGACTGAATATCAGGGACAGCCGTTCCCGGAATTCATGCAGAAAATCATTTCAGCCGGAGGCCTTGTAAATTACACAAATCAGAAGCTGAATGGATAAATCCGGTTTAACATATGGAAAATGGATGGTGAAAAGGGCGGCAGCACTTTTGGAAGGCATGCCGCCCTTTTCCCGTCAGACTCTGTAACGAACAAAATCTAAAGTAGAGAGGGAAACGAATGACAGAAAGAACAGAAAAGGGGAGTGCGCTGGCACTTCTTCCAATTGGGGTATTTCTGATACTATTTCTTGGGTCCGGTTTTATCAGCGGTGATTTTTATGCAATGCCTGCTGTGCTTGCATTTCTGCTGGCGCTGTTTGTAGCTTTTGTGCAGGACCGGAAACATGATTTTAACGAAAAAATTCATATTATCGCAAAGGGAGTGGGGGAGGACAACATTATCACCATGAGTCTGATTTTCCTTTGCGCAGGCGGATTTTCCGGTGCGGTAACAGCTGCCGGAGGGGCGGACAGCGCGGTAAATTTTGGACTGTCCATCCTGCCGTCCCAGGTGGCGGTTGCAGGACTGTTCGTGATCGGATGCTTTATTTCGGTTTCCATGGGAACATCCATGGGAACGATTGCGGCTCTTGCTCCGATCGCAGCGGGTATCAGCGAAAAGACCGGATATGATGCAGCCATCTGTATCGGTGCGGTCGTATGCGGAGCCATGTTTGGAGATAACCTTTCCATGATTTCCGACACAACGATCGCGGCTGTCAAGACACAGGGATGTGAGATGAAAGATAAATTCCGTGAGAATTTTCTGATTGTACTGCCGGCGGCAGTAGTCACGATCGGGATATTCTTCGTTTTGACATCCGGGCAGGATTTTCAGATGGAGGAGGAACTGATATACAGTATCTGGAAGATTATTCCGTATCTGGTAGTTCTGGTAGGCGCCTTGATCGGCGTGAATGTGTTTCTTGTGCTGATGACGGGAACTGTACTATCTCTTGCTGTGGGAGTATTATCCGGAGAGATTGCGGTCTCCGAGATGTTCCAGGTTGTAGCGCAGGGACCGGATGGAAGCGGCGGAATCATGGGGATGTATGACATAACGGTGATTTCCATTGTCGTGGCCTGCATTGTTTCCCTTGTACGGGAGATGGGAGGAATTACCTTTCTGCTGCAGATGATTAAAAGCAGAATCAAGAAAAAACGTGGCGCAGAGCTTGGTATTGCAGGTCTTGCCTTTCTGGTGGACCTGTGCACGGCAAACAATACGGTTGCTATTGTCATGACCGGCCCGATCGCAAAGGATATCAGTGATGAGTACGGCATTGAGCCAAGACGTTCCGCCTCACTTCTTGATATTTTTACTTCCGTTGGACAGGGGATCATCCCATACGGCGCCCAGCTTTTGTCAGCGGCAAGTCTTACGAAGCTGACTCCGTTTGAGATTATGCCGTATCTGTACTATCCGGTTCTGATGGCACTGAGCGCAGTGCTCTTTATCCTGTTCCGGAAAAGGAAAATCGATTGAATGTTCCAATAGTTTATGGTATAATTTCTGAAAATTGCAGATCAGAAAAGGACAAGGAGGAAACGCCATGGAGTTGTTTTATAGAAGTACGAGAAACGAAAATGTCATGCTGACTGCTTCGGAGGCAATCTTAAAAGGACTCTCCGATGAAGGAGGGCTCTTTGTGCCGGAATATATTCCGAAGCTTCCTGTTCCGCTTGCGGATCTTGCCGGGATGGACTATCAGGAAACTGCCTATGTCGTGATGAAGCAGTTTCTTACCGACTTTACGGAAGAGGAACTTAGAGGATGTATCCGTGCAGCCTACGATGACAAGTTTGATAACGAAGAGATTGCACCGATTGCGAAGGTGGACGGAGTCTATTATCTGGAACTGTTCCACGGTCCGACGATCGCGTTCAAAGATATGGCGCTTTCCATTTTGCCGCACCTGATGACAACAGCTGCCAGAAAGCATCACGTCACTGACGAAATCGTGATTCTGACTGCCACGTCCGGAGATACAGGAAAGGCAGCCCTTGCCGGATTTGCAGATGTGGAGGGAACGAGAATCATCGTCTTTTATCCAAAGGGAGGAGTCAGTGATGTGCAGCGGCTCCAGATGGTGACACAGAAAGGAAACAATACGGCGGTCGTTGCCATTCACGGAAATTTTGATGAAGCACAAAGCGGTGTGAAAAAGATGTTTGAAGATGAGAAACTCAAAGAAGAGCTTCAGAAAGCAGGCTTCCGGTTCTCGTCTGCAAATTCCATCAATATCGGACGGCTTGTCCCGCAGATTGTCTACTATGTCCATGCTTACGGGTGTCTCCTGAAACATGAAGAGATTCAGGAAGGAGAAGCGGTCAATGTCGTTGTTCCGACTGGAAATTTCGGAAATATTCTTGCCGCTTATTTTGCAAAACAGATGGGCGTTCCGATTGCGAAGCTGATCTGCGCCTCCAATGAAAATAAAGTGCTCTTTGACTTTTTCGAGACCGGAACCTATGATAAAAACCGGGAATTTATCCTGACAGAATCTCCATCTATGGATATTTTGATTTCCAGTAATCTGGAACGGCTGATTTACCTGATTTCCGGAAGAAATGAGGCGAAAAACCGTGAGCTGATGAAGGAATTAAACGAAAACGGACGTTACGGAATTACCGGAAAGATGAAAGCAGAGCTGTCCGATTTTGCTGCCGGGTATGCATCGGCGGACGAGATGAAGAAAGCCATCCGCGACACCTACGAGAATACAGGATATGTGATGGATACTCATACAGCGGTTGCTGCCGCGGTGTACGAAGCGTATCGCAGAGACAGCAACGATCCGGCAAAGACGATCATCGCATCAACGGCAAGTCCATACAAGTTTGCGGAAAGCGTTCTTAACGCCATACGGCCAGGCGAATATGAAGGTCAGGAAGGCATTGCCCTTGCCGATGAACTGAGCCGGCTTTCCGGGACAGAGATCCCGAAGGCGGTAGAGGAGATCAGAAATGCCGAAATCCGCCATACGAGAGAGTGCGATGCACAGGAGATGGAAGCGGCAGTGAAAGAAATTTTAGGACTGAGGTGACAGGGATGGATTCGATCTGGGGACTGATTGCCCTGGCCTGCGGACTGTATTGTATGGCCGGGTATTGGAAAATGATAAAAAAAGGAGAGATTTTTCAAAGTGTTCTGCTTCCGAAGGAAGTGAACCTGAAAAAATGTAAAGACACCAAGGCATACATAAAAGAGGCGGCACCGAAAGTGATGATTTTGGGGATCGTAGTGACCCTCTGGGGGATCTGTGATCTGGCCTGCACCAGTCTTGGTGTCGACAATATGGCCATTTTCTGGGGCACCTTTGTAATTGTGATGGTTGTGCTTGTGTGGTTTGGAATTACAACAGGAAAACTACGGAAAAAATATTTTTCCTAAATAGATTATGTGAAAGACTTTGTGGAAACATTCTGCAGAGTCTTTTTTGTTAAATCTGTATGGGAGATAGTGTGATGGACCACGGATATGATATAATTCATCAGGAAAGTATCAGATTCAGAGCGGAAAAAGAGCAGTCCTGAGTAAAGCGGAACTGCTCTGAATGTGATTCTTTCCAATTGTACCAATTCGCGGACGGTCAGCCAGATC
>NZ_NFHY01000016.1:0-79627 GCF_002161525.1 Drancourtella sp. An57 | reverse complement strand
ATCTTATCGGGAGCCATGAAGAAACTCATGGCTCCCTTCATCAGACGACTGGCTCTCGCTAACGGATCCGGTGGCTCTATTTCATGAGATTGGGTGGCTCTGCCACCGCAGAATATTCACCAGTATCTCTAAATATATTTTTCCCCTCTATATACTGAAGTCCAGAAACATAAATGACCACTTCACTAAAGCTATCATTCAAATAGCTACAAACAGCAGCTCCTCCGGCAATCGTCCCAGAATCATAGTATAACTCTGGTATTTCATCCCCGTTTATATCTATAAGTTTATAAATATAACTTGAAAGGTGTCCCTGTTTTTGAATGTAGCTTATATACTCTCTTTTCCACTCTTCATCAGGATATTGACCGCTTTTAAGAAGTTCAACAGCTATTGATATGCCCTCGCCTTCTGGCCAATTGTTCAAATACCATGATTTAACATTTCCATTGTCATCCTTTTGTATTGCTACCATATATATTACGTTATTTAGAAATGCTAAGTAAGTACATTCTGTATCACTACTTGAATACTTTACCCATCCATTATCTTTTAATGCTTTTTCTATCTGTGAACTGCTTTCTCCCAAACCAATTCCATATAATTTTATATATGAAACACCTTCATTCTTCATACTGAAGGCTGTATCCAGCCATTCCAAATAGAACTGATCTTTCATATAAGAGTCAGAACTAGAAAACTGCCATGGTTCGGTTATCTGCATTCCTAATTTTTCTACTAATTGAGTATATTGTTCGAAATATGAACTGATCTCTATCTGCTCTTTTACTATCGAAATGATGTTCTTATCATTATATTCTTTTAAATACTTTTTGTTATTGTCTGGCAAAAAACCATATTCAAATTTGTCATTATTATCTTTCGCACTTTTTAATGTTACAAGCATTTCTGTAATCTCACTATTTTTCTTATTCTGCGAATCAATCAGTGACTGAAGCTGCTCTTGCACAGCTTCCCGTTTTCCAGATAAAGAAGCAGTTGCCGCATTTCTTGTGATATAGCATGATTTTAATAATATATAACAGTATTTTGATAAGTCATATATTTTTTCTACTTCCACATTTCCACTTAATAGTGTTTCATTTGAAAATTTGAGATAGTTCAAGTAGGCATCTGCTTGTAGTATACCAGAATATAATGCCAATTCAAACGAATCTGCCGCACTGAGTTTATCGGAAATGAAAGGTACATGACTAGATACTAAATCCCATGCTATAAGAGCCATATTTGCTTGACTTCCTAATCCATCTTTTACAATATTTCCTATCCATTCACCTATATGTTTTTTATAGTACTTGCTTGCAGAATATTTGACAACATTACTTTTCAATTTTTCTGAATATTCTCTCATGGAATTTTTAACCGTTTCAGATGTTATTGTATTGTCATTCGAAGCCTTTAAAAAATACTCCAGTGCATTGATCGAATATTCGTCTTGATTTTGAAATTCTTGTCCGTACTGTAAAATCTCTGCAACTTTAGATGCCATATCCAATATTGGGAGAGCATCTGAAACTCCCTTTTGAACATCTAATATCATACTTCCGGTATTTGAAAACCAAGTTTGTTTATCAAAAGCCTTTTCTAATGCATCGTAACTCCTACTAAATAGAGCAGGGTTAGAATTACCTTTTTTTACGTCTGATAATATATTGCTGCATGTTTGATACATAGCCGCAACATCCGTATCAATCGAATTTGAATATGTTGATAAGAGGCTTCCTATTTTCCCTTTTTCGCTAAATAGATCTTGATACTTTTCAGCTTCTTTCTTCAAGGCTTCCAACTCGCCATCCGATTCTGTGCATAGCAACATCGCAATATTTTCTCCATATTTGCTATCATATGAAGATGAATCTAAAACAAGGGACTGCATTAACTGTATCCATGAATCACTATCCATTTTCAACAACCCATTTAATACATTTACAAAATAGCTACTGCCTCCGATCAAATTCACATCCAGCTCTGTATATCCAAAGTCTTTTGCCCAATCAAATAAATATGACGAAGCATTTTTCATAATTTCTAAGCAAATATCTAAGATGTTCTTCTTCGGCATATCAATAAGTATTGTATCGTCTAAAATCAACATGTTGCTGTTTAAAACCAACAAAGAGTATCCGAACGGGATCCAAACTCCCTGCTCGTTATGAAAACTTGGAAAAGGAGCTTCATATCCATCCAGATTCTTAAAATTCAATTTACGGTTTACTTTGTTATCATTATAAAAAAATTGCGTAGAGATATTTGGCAAGTTATTATTTGCTTCGTTAAAAATAGTAACATAATCAGCACTGGATGTATCAATCTGATATCCCAACCTTGTGCATAATTGTTCCGCATTTACATATACATGACTATTTTTTACCATTACATTCAGTATTTCATCTGATCCAACCTGATCTGAATATTCTACATTTACAAATCCGTAAGTCGCTTCTGTTTCATCACTTGCAAAGGAAACAACAGTACTTGAAAGAAGCAAAACAAAACTCAAAAAAACAGCCAATATCTTTCTCATATAATCCCCCCTATTGCATTATTCCATACTCTGTTATCATGTCTTGATAAGCTTTTTGGTAAACCTCTAAAAGGCCGCCAGTGATTGCATTAATAAAGTCTCTGTTTCGATAGTTTACTTCAATTTCTTCATCCACAACAGAATACGGAATTTTAACCGTATGTTTTGTCATTTCTGCCTTACTGATATAGTCTTTACAGTGGTTTAATATATCATCTTCTGATAACTGAGGACTATTCTTCAAATCATCCAGTATCCCATTTAAATTCGGTGATTCTATTTCGTATATGATTTGGCTTTCGTCAACATCCTTTACTTTTATCTTATCCTTTTTCATAATTTCGGTTATAATTCCGCCCGTTTCACCAGCATTTCCATTTTCTTTAGAAATTTCCTCTTGTATTTCCGGATCTTCATATCCAAAAATGATTTTATTCATTTCCTCAATGTTGTCCTCTTCCATAAGATCAACAATTTTTTCTGCATGATTTTCTGCTTTTTTAGTATCGCTGTTACAACCGACACAGCAAAGACCAATTACAGCGCAAGTACAGACCAATCCTACAATCTTCCTTTTTTTCATTTACATTCCTCCCTTTCCTTTAGCTGATATTGAAAGTATTCTGTTTACCTCCCTTCTTCACATTTATACAATATCAGTTTTATTTGTGTTTATTATACTACCTGATTTTAAGAATCACAATCGGCTTATCTCCTTAGTTTCTACGCTATGACGGCAAAAAGGAGCGCGATATTCGCACTCCTCTTCATTAACCATTTTAGAATTCTTTTTTCTCCAGAATCCGGCACGCAAGCAGGAAGGAAATTCCAAGGACAACAATCCCAAGGATGATGCATCCCGGATAGATATATCTGCTCATCAGGGCCTCATTCAGCCAGCGGATTATGGCTGCCTGCTGATCCGGAAAATTATTTTCCAGAATCCGGAATCCAAAGAAAATCCCGAAAAAGACAATCATGAAACCGAAGATCAGCATAACCCGTCCCTTTTCCGCTCCAAACTTCAGATCCGCAGGAAGGGAAAATGCAAGCATGATCACCCCGACGAACGCACATACCGCTGTCGTGAGCAGTGTCGTCTTCATGTCGGCGCCGCCGCCCGTCAGGTTCTGAATGACTGCCAGAGCCAGGGCATAAACGACACCGACGGCAATAATCAGCAGTCCGATCAGATATTTTTCTGCCACATACTGTTTTCTGCTGTAAGGCAGGGTCATCAGAAATGCCATGCCGCCGTTCATCTCATCGTAGCTGAGAGTCATTCCTGCAATCAATGCGCTGAGAATGATAACATATCCGGTCAGGAAAGCTTGGTCAGTTCCGCTGAATACGAAAATAGCGGAAACAAAGACAATGATAAGCACCATTTTTTTCAGTTCACGCATCAGACATAAATCTTTTACTAACAATCCTTTCATACTGCTTCCCCCTTTACTGTCATCATAATGATTTCATCAATACTTCCTTTTTCTGCCGTGATGTCCGGATAATTTTCCATGTAGTAGTGAATTTCATCCGTCAGGCAGCTGTATCCGTAAGACTCTTTCTTCTTTTTGAGAAGATGGCTGCGGTCGACTGTCGCAAACCGTTCTTCCGTCATCTTTAAAAGTCCGTAGGAACTAAGCAGACGGTCTGTATCTTCGTGCAGGACAATCCGGCCTTCATGGATCATGTAAATATCATCACAAAGCCCTTCCAGATCCCCGGAAATATGGGAACTGATCAGAATCGCGCGGCTTTCGTCCTCCTCCATATATTCTCTGAGGAGTGTCAGGACCTCATCCCTTGCAACCACATCCATGCCGGCGGTCGGCTCATCGAGAATCAGAAGACTGGCATTGTGGCACAGGGCGATAAACAGTTTGAGTTTCGCCTTCATACCGGTGGAAAATTCCTTGAGCTTCTGATCCTGAGGGAGCCGGAACCGCTCCACAAGGGAAAGGAATTTCTCCTTTTCAAAATCCGGATATACTGCTTCCAGAATCTTCACCACATCTTTGATCATATAGACGTCGGAAAAAGTACTTCCGGATAAAACCACGCCGATTTTCTGTTTTTCTTCGGCGGTCAGCTGATCGTGTGGTTTCCCAAACAGCTCCACGCTTCCACCATCCAGAAAAATCAGATTTTCGATTGCCTTAAAGGTCGTGCTTTTGCCCGCCCCATTTTCCCCAATCAGACCGGTAATGCATCCGGCCGGGACTTCCATCGTGCAGTCCAGGTGAAAATTCTTGTAATTCTTTTCGATCTTATTTACTTTTAACATAGCCTATTCCTCCAAAATGAGTTCTAAAATCTCCCGAAATTCCTTATCTTCCATGCCGTAGCGTCTGCCTTTTTGAATGGCCAGTTCAAAATCGGCTTCTACTTCTTTGCGCTGCTCTTCTTTCATCAGTTCCTGATTGGCAGCTGCAACAAATGTTCCCTTGCCGTGAATCGTCACGGTGAGCCCTTCCTGTTCCAGAGAATCGTACGCTTTCTTCACTGTCAGGGCACTGATCTTCAAGTCTTTGGATAGACTTCGGACCGAGGGCAGGATGTCATTCTCCTGTAATGTACCGTTAAGAATCATCCCTTTAATCTGTTCTACAATCTGTTCATAAATCGGAATCATGGAAGAACTGTTAATTATCAGTTTCATCTGGTTCCTCCTCTTCTTAATAAACAGTATATAACAGTATATAACTGTTGTCAACTGTTATATACTGTTTATTTTAAGCTTTTTGAGTTTGTCATCTATTACGACAGAAACAGCTGGAATTTTACACGGCTGGGCACGATCGATCATATTTCGGCAAAAGAGCTGAAGCAGATCCTTGGAGATGGCGATGTAACTGTTACATTATCTTTATAACACTGCAAAATAATTTTACAAGAAGGAAAAGCTGTGAATCCCATTTCGGGTCATTCACAGCTTTTTATTTGTTTCTAAAGTTCTTTACTTCGTTTTATTAGCCGAGTTTTGCGTACTCTTCATCTGTTACAGGTTCGCACCACTCATTCTGAGCATTTTCTCCCGGTACATCCATTGCTATATGGCTGAACCAGCTGTCTGCCTTTGCTCCATGCCAGTGTTTTACGTTTGCCGGAATGGTGATAACAGTACCCGGTACCAGGCTGACTGCTTCTTTTCCTTCTTCCTGATACCATCCTTCTCCTGCTGTGCAGATCAGAATCTGTCCGCCGCCCTTGTCAGCATGGTGGATATGCCAGTTATTCCGGCATCCCGGTTCAAATGTGACATTCGCAAGTCCAACTGCCGGAGAGCCTGCTGAAGTCAGTGGATTCAGGAAAGATTCTCCGATAAAATACTGTGCATAGGCTGTGTTTGCCTGTCCTTTTCCAAATACGTTTTCTTTGCTGAATACTTCTTCGTTCATTGTTGTCATACTGATACCTCCTGCAAAACTAAATTTTTTTCTGATGTTTTTGAATTTCATATACAAGATAATCGAGACAGTAGATCCGTCTTTCTTCCACATGCACCCGGTCCAGCAGCTTCTGACGGTGCTTTGACAGTAATGTCAGCTGTTTACCGGTCTGGCCGGATTCTTCCAGTGAGAGAAATTCTTCTACCAATTTGTCATCACACCCGGCATCGATCAGGTTCTGAATGACCGCTTCGCTGTCCGGTGGTGAATGAACCTGTTTCCTCACAGTGCTTCACTCCTATCTCTAATTCTGTTTCTGATATCAGTATAGTCTTCTGCCGCCACAATAGCAAATACCTATTCATTATAATGGGACATAGCTTTTGATTATACATTCTATCATTCGTGCAATCTCGGCTGCTTGATCCGCTGTCTCTATGTATTTTCCTATATTTTGTTATTTACAAGCTTCGGAATTCACTCCGGCTTTTCTTGCTAATGATTTTCTGAAGTCTTTGGTTTTCATCACGGAGCGCCTGATTTTCCTGCCGGAGCCGGAAAATTTCTTCCTGAAGGAGATCGATCCGTCCTTCCATTGCTTTGTCCAGGATACCTCTGCGTGGATTGATGGTTCCGGCCTGCTGTTCCATAGCCCGGTCAATTTCGGCCCTCACAATGGGATTCTTATAGAAGAATCCTCTGGAAGCTCCTGTCATCTTTACGAGCTGCGGAACCGATACCCTCTCTCCCTGATCTAACAGTTTGCGGATTGCCAGTTTCGCCGCAGCAATCTTTTCATCGCTTCGTTCCCGGTTCATTTCAATCATCCTGTCGTATTTGTTCATATTCTTCACCCCATCCATCTAAATTTGCCAGTAGGATTCTGGTCTGTTGCTCCCGTGCCTTCCGGGTTTCTTCGGCAAGGAGTTGGTTGCTCATTTTTCTGTAATGCTTTACTGCGCTTATGTTTTTATGCCCCAGGAGTTTTGCTATCGTCCAGTCATCCAAATGCAGTTCTGTCAGTTTAACTCCGTAAGACCGCCGGAACATATGGGCGCTGAATTTAAACAGTTTCCCTTCATCATCCCGTAGGTCTTCACTTTTGATCAACCGCAGTACCTTATGCTTTATGGTTGTATATTGAAGTGGACGGCAGGGATCTTTGGCGTCCACGAAGATATACTCGGTTTTACCATACTGATCGTAAGTACAATCGATGGCTTTCTGAATCAGCATTGCTAATTCTGCACTGATAGGCTTTTCAAAGGTTCGTGTTTTCACCTGATCAATCCGGATAATATCCAGACCGTTTCTTTTTGACAGGCAGTCTGTATGCAGTGTCAGCGTATCAGAGATTCGCGTACCAAGCATTTGGTGGATGACCATGCATCGTGCCAACTGGACATCCAGCTTTGTAATATGGGCGTTCAACCGCTTCAGTTCCTCATCGGAATAGGATCGGAATACCGGCTGCACTTCCGGCGGAATATCTGTATTGATGAATAAGGATTCCAGATGACTGTATCCATATAGTTTTCCGACACTTTCCAATACTGCCCTCAGCTTCAGAATGTCATCGCTGTTTCCTCTGCCGGATGAACCGTTGGTGTTGATATGGACAAGATATTCTTCCAGCAGATCCCGGTCAACATCGGCGCAGGAATTGATCTTTATGTCCTTCTCCATCAGGTATCCGGAAAATTTCCGCAGGGATGTCAGCTCCCGCTTCACGGTTCCGATTTTTTCATATTTTATATGCAGAAAAATTGCCTGTTTTACTTCCTCTCTCAGACCTTCCTGCAGGATTCCGGTAAAATCCAGTGTTTCCGTTTTATAAATCGGATTTTCTTTAATAGGGATATCCAGTTTTTTCAGATCCCATATATCCTTGTCCCGTTCCGGCCGCATATCCTCCGGCTGGATGAACCGCAGGAAGCGTTTCAGGTGCTGAATCACCTTTGCATCCGCCCGGTTTCTCGTACCATATACCGATTCTTTTTCTTCATAAAGCGGGATGCCGTTCTGCAGCATCCATATCTTTAATAGTTCGATCCATTTGGATGGCTGCCAGCCGAGGAAACTGTCAGGTATGTTTTTTCGCAGTTGAAGGGCTTTGCACACCTGATGGTAATATGCCTTTTCATGACAGATAGTGTTCAGCGATACCTGACCGCCTCTGTACAGGAAGTAGCGTCTGTATTCTTCCCGCATAGTTTCTTTTGGAAGAAGGGAAAGGTCAATGAAATTGCTTTTTCCAATAGCTCTTTTCGGCAGATTCCCGGAGGTTTCATAGCATGCCAGTTTCCAATAGTACAGTCTATTTTCCATCTCTGCCTCCTTTCTTTCTCAAACCAGCCGCCAGATTATGTTCCGGCTTTTGGAAAAATCCCATATTCTCTTTTGCGATCTTTTTGGGCATGTAGTCTATATACTGTTCTGTCATTTCCAGATAATCATGTCCCAGGTAATCCCGTACTCCCTGTATGGATACGCCATTGTCATAAAGCATCGTCGCCACTGTGTGGCGGTAATCATGGGACTGGAACAGGTAATCCCCGCCGTCAATCTCATGGTCTTCGCAGAACTTTTTCATCTGATGACGGAAAGTCATGCTCCGGTAAGGGCCGCCGTTTTTGTTCGTAAACAGGTAGTCATCCGGCCCGATCTGGTGGGTTTTGATATAAACTTCCATGATCTTATACAGGCCCTCCGCTATGGGAATCCGCTTATAATTCTTCATCTTTACCTGATACACCTGAATCCAGGTATCATGGTTGGGATACCTCTTTCAGCTTTACCTGGACACCATCATCCGTGAACAGCCCATGGCTGCCGAATCGCTCCGCACCGGGCCGAGTTCCAATGTAGTCAGCATAGGTTTTCTGGTTCAGGATCTCATGGGCATTGTCCTCAATGGCACGGGTGATAAATTCAGAAGCGGTACCCATAGTCTTTTCTCTCTGGTAGTCCTCATACTCCAGCATCGCAGCGCTATCCGGAAAATCCCGCAGGATTTTTTCAATGAGCTTTTGCTGTTTCACTGTTGCCGGAGCCAGCTTGAAAGACTCATCGATCTTCTCTACACCTTCACGGGTGGCGATGTAGGTGGCGTACCCACCGATGGGCTTTTCCTGATCCGGTTTCAGGTACTTGAATTTGGTGACCAGACGGGCCATGGGAAACCTCCTTCCGTTTTAGAGTAAAGAAAAAGCAGGAGACCTCACATAAAAGATTTCCTGCTGGATGCGAATCATATTCTGTTTTATATCATTTGATGGCTGATCAGAGGATTGCTGTAATCGCTCCCACTGCAAGACAGGCGGGCAGGCCAAGAAGCATACCAATACAGGACTGCCTGATATGAAAACGATAGTCCTTATATTCTTCCATATCCTCTGTGCCTGGTATCCTGACTTTTTTCGAATGGCAAAACCAGATGCAATCAAGTATCAGAGCGTCATACCAATCAATGATCAGCCAGATCAGGTAGGAATCCCGAAACCCTTTCCAGAATGTATCCGCTCCATTAAACTGTTTCAGGACAATAGCGAAGATGAACACAAAAGCAAGCAGGGCGATCCCCTTTCGGAGGATATCTGCCCTGGTAAAGCGTTGTTCTCTTTTTTCGATCAATCCTAATTCCATACATTTCTCCCGTATGGCCGGGGGATAATCTCCCACTGAGGTAAGGGGATTTTTCAGCGTCAGTGACACAATCAGAACTGTGAATAATAAGATACCAATCAGACTTTCTATCATGACCGCCATATTCACTTTACCTCCGATATCCATTTTATCGTTTTATGGAAAGCGTCTTCACGGCTGCGCCTGCAATCTTCCGGATATTGTCTCTCAATTTTAAACATTTTCAGCTTAGATGGATTTAATGGAACAAGAATGTGGCTTGCTTTTTCATATTCCAAGACATCCACCCGGAAAGCAAACCGGTGTTTTTCCAGGCGGTTTACCATATATGCCACTGCCTCTTTGCTGGGCCACATGAGATCTTCCTTTGCGTAAATAAATAAAATGTTTCCCTGAATGTTCTCCACATGAATGGCTGTATCCTCATCAAAATGTTTCAGCGGTTCTTCGTAGATGTAGGATAACTCGAACTGCTGATGGAGGATGAGGTTCCGGATTGCCGGCCCATATTTCAGATGCGCTGTCATACACGGAAAATCTTTTCCCCTGTATGTGAATTCGGAGGCAGATGAAAAAGTTTTCGATGCCATGCTTTTATTCCCGTACATGCCTCCCCATATACAGTGGATCGGGGAGAGGGCAACAACGCCGCAGATATCCGGCATAAGAGAAGCGCAAAGCAATACCAGTTCAGCGCCTTTTGAAATGCCATACATGATAATCTTTTCATATCCTTTGTTTTTCAGCCACAGGATCGCTTTTTCAAATGGATCGACAGGCACCCGAACCAGTTCTTTCGGCAGCCCGTCTACGTTCCAGTAACAAATACCTAACGCGGCGATGCCGCACCTGGCAAACATAGCACCCACATTCATCGGGATATTTTCATTCCCTTCGCTGCCGCCTACTACGATGACGACCTTTTTGGGATCATGATCCTTAACAGGGACATGATAAAGTCCATAGAAGCCCTCCTGTGCAACCGTCACATATTCCACTTTCCCAACTCTCCCTGTTTTTGCAGCTTGGATTGCTGTCCGTATTTTCTTTCTTTATCCCATTTAGAGTCCTTTTTGCAAACATAGAAATCACACTTTTCTGCGCCCTCTGCAAGTGTACCTGTCCTGTATAACACGCCGCCCATGAGATCAGCAGAAATAAAATCCATGGCACACATATAGGGTATCAGTTCTTCCAAATGCTCCTGTTTTCCAAGCGCACACAGGCCGCACCTGTGATAGTTGATGGTGTATTCGTCTGCATCCCTTCCGGGAATCGTCTCCGTCATCCAGTTGAATTCGCTGTCGGATATGGCATTTGCAATTCTGTCCTTCTTGACTTTCTTTTTTTGATATTCCATATCAAATGGATTTTTACTCCCGAAAGCTTTTTTAATGAGCGACGCCTGCATCGTGGCTGTCACCATTTCCCCGAACTGCTCATGGCTCATCGCCCCATCCATTGCCTTATAAACTGCCATCCAGACAATTCCGCCGGAAAGACAGATTCGCAGAGGATTTTTCGTAAAACCGCCTATGTCGGGTGTCCTCGCCAACATATCTTTAAAGTTTTTACGCGATTTCTTCTTCACCCTGAATGTATCCGTATTTTTGCAATTGGCTGCGATATATTTGAAAATAGCAGGTGTCATCGCTGACCACATCAGTTTTTCACAGATGGTGTTTTTCATATTCATCCTCCTTCAAAACGTACTCATAAACGAGGGACTGATTGCCGGAGCCATCCTGAAAGGGCTTCTCTGCCACTTTCTTAAATCCACGTTTTTCATAAAACTCCCACGATGCAAGAGTGTTCGTAAAAAGCCGCACACGATCTGCTCCATCAGCTTTTGCCCGATTCAAAAATTGTGTGACCAATGCGGTTCCCAACCCCTTTCTGTAATTCCTTCTGGACGAAAGGGCAACGAGTTCCAGATCGCATTTCCCAACGGTTTCCTTATCCCTTTCCTGTAGCTGACGGAAAAAGGCATCAAACTGCTTCTGGAATGGTGCTGACATTTTATATCTTTTCAGATAGAACTTGAGGAACATTTTACACCAACGGCCATAGTGCTTTTTTGTCTCATACTGAGCTGCCAGAGCCTTGCTGAAACGCTTATCATATTTTCCACAGATGAATCCTACGACCTGATGATCCTCCGTTTCCGCAACATAGGTGAAATTGCATTTTTCAATCAGGATCTGTGCGTAGTCACGCAAAAGTATTTTATCGTTCTGATCCACAGAGCATGAAAAGAATCCTTCGTAGAAGCAATCCCCGCAGGCCGCAGCATCTTCTTCCTTATATGGACGAACAGTAAACATAGATGTACCCTCCTATACAAAATCGGGTTAGCAACAACTAACTAATATTATATCAGGAGACGTATAGGACTGCAATTCATTTTTTACCTGTTAATCATTTGATAGTGACATGGCGGGTCATGAGAAACCTCCTTCCATTTTAGAGTAAAGGAAGAGCAGGAGACATAGTAAGAGATTTCCTACTGAATGCGAATCATATTCTGTTTTATATCATTTGATGGCTGATCAGAGGATTGCTGTAATCACTCCCACTGCAAGACAGGCGGGCAAGCCAAGAAGCATACCAATACAGGACTGCTTAATATGAAAACAGTAATCCTTATATTCTTCCATATCCTCTGTGCCTGGTATCCTGACTTTTTTCGAATGGCAAAACCAGATGCTATCGAGTACAAGAGCATCATACCAATCAATGATCAGCCAGATCATGTAGGAATCCCGAACCCCTTTCTAGATGATATCTGACCTGGGAAACGTTGTTCTCTTTTTTCGATTAATCCTAATTCCATACATTTCTCCCTTATGGCCGGGGATAATCTCCCACTGAGGCAAGGGGATTTTTCAGCGTCGGCGACACAATCAGGATTGTGAATAATAAGATACCAATCAGACTTTCTATCATGACCACCATATTTACATTACCTCCACTCCAGATGGATCATTTTGAGCATTCCAAATCGATCTGAAATATCCATACTGATTTTTGTAATGATTTTTAATCCATCTCGTTTGATAAACTTGTAATATGGTTCATCCGCCAATACTTTGACACCTCTACCTAGTGTGGTAACCAGATCTTCAGCCGAATTCACATAAAAAAACATTCGGGCATTTTCATGTCCCATCTGCTTCATATATTTCTTCTGCAACATTTTCATGCCGCTTTTATTTACCGTATCAAACACAAGCTCTATATTCCCGAAACCTTCCAGCATCTGCAGAAGGCCAAAAACTTTTTCCTCTTGAAAGTAATGGAACAAACCTCCTGCAGTAACCAGAAGAGGCGTATCAGGCATGTTCCTTCGGATCTGCCTGAGCCATCCGTCTGAAAAAGCATCCCCTGAAAGATAAGTTTCCTTCTCAGGTTCCGGGAGCAAACTGCGCCGGTATTCGATTACATTCGGAAGGTCTACAGCATACCATTGGGTTTGCCCATTGTCATTGCGATCATATGTTGTCTCCAGTCCGCAGCCCAACTGTATGACAACACCATCCGGCTTACGTTTCAGGAAGTTCTGGATATGCCGATCCATATTAGCGGAACGGGATGCAGAAGCCAGTAGCGTGTATTGACTTTGATTTCCTGTTTCCAACAGTGCGGATGGCAGCTTTTCTTTTAATGAAAGTGCTTTTTTATCATATAAAATACCCGGAAACTTTTCGCTGGCGTAAATCCTTCCCACCATAGGAATAAACATTGTATCTTCTACTATACCAAATTCGGACATGGCTATCTATCCTCCTATATGCAAATGAGTTAGTAATGTCTAACCATTATTATATCAAGAGGAACCGGGGATTGCAATTCGTTTTCAATTGCTACTCGTTTTCTTCCCATCCATTCTGCCAACTCACCGCATCATCGAAAGAGAACGCACCATTCAGCCTTTTGACTTCTTTGACACATTCTCCACGCAAGCGTTCCAGTGACACTGGATCGATGTTGTTATTCGCTGCAACCACGTTCATCATCACCGCCAGCTCCACAGCCATCTTGAAGATCATCCGGTTCTGCCGGTGATCACTCTCCGCTACAATGCTTTTCAACGTGGAGGTGACGATATTAGGGAGATAGGTTTTGTTGTCCTCTGCGGAAAGATATCCGGCATAAAACAACACGGCCTTTTCGATGAATTCGCTCTTGCTGTCACAGTTTTCTTTTTTATAGAGAGTATCCGCCAGCTCCAGGGTGGACGGTCTGATCCAGAGCTGGAAGCGGCGTTTGATTTCTTTCTTTTCTGCCTCTGTATCCTGCATGTCTGAAATCCTCCTTCTTATTCATAGGAACCTGCCAAAGCACCGCGTCATTCGTTGAAACTTCTGGTCCTTGGGGGAGTTGAAGCACCTGTCCAGGAACCTATTGTTCCAAATCCGGCACCGTAATGCCATTTCTTTCAGAAGCGGCGGAAAGCCTTGAAGCGACCGGCTCTGCCGGACGCAGTGAGCTGGGGCGGGGCCGCCATGCGGCACCGTCCCTTTCTCCTGCTTGATTTTCGACCCTGTATCCGCACGGGGAACCGTCGCTTTTCCATGGGCGGAGCCTGCCTTCGCACGGGCCGCAAACGCCTCGCAAACCGGCGGGGAGGGATACTTCCTCGACCTCGCCCACAAAATCGCAACACGGGGCCGACAGGCGGCTCATAGGGGTGTTCCTTTTCGCATCACATCTCCTGAACTGGCGGCGTTGTTTCTTCTGCCTGTTCGGAAGACTGCCAGTCAATCTCCCGATCCCGCAATGCTTCTTCAAAAATCAGCTCTCTTGCTGCTATCGGAATCGTAGATTTGCGCTCGGCACGGTAGACCGCAGTAGAAACATCTTTCAGACGATAAGTCCGCCACTCCGAATCTCCCTGCTCTTTTACGCTGATCGTTCCATCGTCAAAATCAAATTCCAGGAGAGCGGTGATCCGGTCATCATGCTCCATAGCGGCGCATAAGACAGAGAAGGTCAGGTCATCGATGGGCTGATGTACTCCAAAGGAACGCGCCAGACTGTCCAAGGTCAGCCTGCCCTCATTCTCCCGCATAAAATTCCGATAGAGATAAGCAGCACTGTAGAAGTTGTTCCGCAGGTCGGAAGTGAAATGAAAATCATCCCCGTCCTCATGGAAATGAATCACAGCAAACCGTCTGGCAGCTTCAGCCTCACGTTGTGCTTTCGCTTCTTTCTGACGGATCAGTGCTTTGGATGATTTACCTCCTACATTCCCATGACGGGGCCTTGATCCTCAGTCATGCCGGATTCCTGTTCCTCTGCCAGTTCTTCCTCCGTCAGCTTGCGAAACGAGTCCTCACCAGGCACAACGCCGAGAGATCTTCCATTGTCAAACGTGCAGTGCAGTGTTCCGATATCATCCACCACTCTGACAGTGCCTCTTGTCTGATCTTCGACAGGACAGGGATCTCTGCCCATGCTCAGTAACATGATTCGGGTACCGGGAGGATACTCAGCCTGGTACCGCTTGGCCTGCTGGTGCAGGCGTTCCCATTCATTCATCGTATTCATATCCTTCCAAATAAAAAAAGCAGAAAGTCTTCTCAACTCTCTGCTTTCTTAAACCATGTATTATTTATTTTACTGTTCCAGGCTCTCCACCCAAGCTACTACATCTTCATCTGAAACACTGGAGCTGAATCTCATACCTTCCTGCCAATCTCCGGTTCCAGCCAGCTCTGCCAGCAGTTCACCGCTGTCACCCAAACCAGAACTTGCTGATGTGCAGAAGGGAATGACGGTCTTTCCTGTGAAATCATTGGCTTCTACAAAAGTATTTACAGGCCATGCCGCAATCCCCCACCACACGGGGTAACCGATATAGATTCTTTCCACATCCTGCCAGTCATCTACAGTGTCAGCCACCAGCTCCACATTCCGCAGACTTTCATCAGCGTACTCCTGGGATACCCGACTGTTATCATCGTTATAATTCAAATCCTCATCGGTATAGGGATCAACCGGCTCCAACTCGAACAATTCTCCGCCTGTTGTATCAGCAATGACTTCAGCTACACGCTCTGTATTTCCGGTAGCTGAAAAATACACGACAAGGGTTTTCCCCTGGGTTCCATCGCCATCTGTCTCTGCCTCGTTACTCGCTTCGGTACTATCATCTTCTGTTGTAGCTGCACTGGATTCGTTCTCCGATGCCGCCCCTGTATTTGACTGTGTCTGGCTTTCATCTTGTCCGCTCCTGGCCCCGCATCCAGCCAACATACCGACTATCAGAATACACACTGTCATCAATATAAATCCACGTTTTCTCATAGGGAATGACCTCCTTCATTTAATATGATCTATACTCAACGTAATACACAAATCTTCTCTTTCTCTGTGTACACAGTTCTTTTCACTCTTAAAAATGCTACTCAATACACGTTATACACTCAAAAAACCATACTGTATTTTAGGGTATCCGAGAAATATGGTATCATATGCGTCAAGATTCTCGACACTGGATGTCAGTTCCGGCCTTGCGTCCTCTCCCCGTTCTTCATTTGCCCGTTCCAGACAGACATCCCAGTCACTTGGATAAGGATCGGTAACCTGAATGGAGAACAGATCGCCCTCGGTTTCTTCCTGCACCCATCCTGCCAGCTCCTGGACATTTCCCGGTGCAATTACGCTTGGAGAAGCAACGGCATCTACATCCTCTTCCAGAATCGCATTCTCCGCCCAGGAAAAATAGGCTACCAGAATGCTAGAGCCTGTTCCCTGTGTCTCCTCACCGGTCTGTGCCGGATCTTCCTCCGCTGTTCCCTGAACGGTATCTTCCGGATCCGTCTCGTCTCCGGCAGAGTCTGTTCCGGACTGCTGTGTTGTTCCCTGTGTATTGTCCGCACTTCCATTGCTTTCATTGCCGCATCCGGCAAACGTCAATACCATTGATAAAACCAGACATAATGAAATCATTCGTTTTTTCATAAATCCGTCCTCCCATCTGTGTTGGATTCCATTTCATACAGAAGGTTTTCCTTCTATACCTTTATTATACGGACGGTATTTCCCGGAGACAAATACTTATCCTGCATAAGGAATGATACAAAAAATGAATGAAAAATCACCATATCTGCGGTATTCTTTCCGCAAATATGGTGAGATCCCCTTCTCTCCAAAGATCAGTCTTTTTCTGCCCGGCCGGATTTTGGAAGCTCCGGAAATGGAACAAACGGTTTCGGATGTTCTTCATGTTCTCCGATCATTTTCTCCATCCAGATCATGTTATACCATCTTCCGAATTTATATCCGCACTGGTGGAATTCCCCCACCATCCGGTATCCCATGTGGGCATGAAACTGCGCACTGTTCTTCGTCAGATATTCATCTTCCGTCTCCGGATAGCCGATGCAGGCATTCAGGTTCGTGATGTGCTGTGCACGGGCAATTTCTTCCACCGCCTGATACAGTGCCCGCCCAATCCCTGTTTTGCGCATCTGTTCTTTTACATAAATGGAAACCGACGCCGACCAGTCATATGCCTTTCTTCCGACAAAGGAATCAAGATAAACATAACCGGCCACTTCTCCGGCGACCTCCGCCACGAGATACGGATACCGCTTTAATATCCGCCGGATTCTGTCCCTGAATTCTTCCACATCCGGTACTTCGTATTCAAATGTAATTGCAGTCTTCTCTACATAAGGTGCATAGATTGCAAGAAGCTGTTCTGCATCGTCAGGACCGGCTGTCCGGATCCGGATCTTTGTCTCTTCCATCGTGTTGTTCCTCCTTTGTCTGATGAGTTCTATAGTCCAGACACATGGAGACAAAGGTCTGCATGCTTCTGGTAATATATTTGCTTTTATGATAAATAATATTAAGTTTTCTTTCAATCGGCCGGCGCAAGAATGCCTGACAGACCAGACCCTGTTCCAGATCCCGCTTCACAAGCAGATAGGGAAGGACTGCAACGCCAAGCCCTTTTGCCACGCCCTGCACAATCGCCTGGGTACTGGAACTTTCCCATGCCGGATGGACGGTGATCTGCTCCATGTCGAAGCAGGCATCCAGAATCTCTCTTCCGGCGCTTCCCTTTTCCCGCATCAGAAACGGATTCTCTGCCATCTCTCTCAGTGTGACATCGCACTTCCCCGCCAGAGGATGCTCCGCCGGTACAATCGCTACAAGGGAATCCTCCAGAAACGGTACCGCACATACGGAATCTGAAGACGGCTGGTTCTCAATCAGGCCAAGATCAATTTCATTTTCCAGCAAAAGCCTTTCAATCGTTCCCGACTGATTGACGACAGCCTCCATCCGGATTTCCGGGAACTGCTCCTGAAATTCTTTCATCAGGGACGGCAGGATATGAGTCCCGATCGTAATGCTGGCTCCAACCCGGATCGTCCCGATCTCATCTCCGTTTTTCAATTCCTTTTCCATTGCCTCAAACAGGGAGACAATGTGGACGGCGTATCCGTAAAATTCTTTCGCGGCGGCGGTTGGATAAATCCGTCTTCCAATCCGCTCGAAAAAGTGCTGCCCGTAATATTCTTCCAGTTCTTTGATCGTAACGCTCACAGACGGCTGTGCCAGATGAAGCTCTTTTGCCGCCTTTGTGATACTGCTGTTCTGGTAGACCGACACAAAGATTTTCATATGCCGAAGTGTCATGGTTCCTCCATATATAAGAAATTCATTATCTATTTTATAGAATAATACTATTTTTCATATAGATCAAGACCAGTTATACTAAAACAGGAGGGAGGACATTCCAATGGAAAAGAAACATAAGATTCTGTTAAAGTTATTTATATCAACGTTTTATCTCAGTGCTTTCACTTTCGGAGGCGGATATGTCATTGTAACACTGATGAAGAAAAAATTTGTCGATCAATATCACTGGATTGAAGAGGAAGAAATGCTGGATCTGGTTGCTATCGCCCAGTCCGCCCCGGGAGCCATCGCGGTCAACGGCGCCATCGTCGTCGGGTATAAGCTTGCCGGAATTGCCGGAACGATCACTGCGGTCATCGCAACCATCCTTCCGCCTTTTCTTGTGATTTCTGTGATCTCCATCTTTTATGAGGCGTTCCGGGACAATCAGGTCGTAAGCCTTGTACTGGAGGGAATGCAGGCCGGTGTCGCCGCTGTCATCGCGTCGGTCGTCTGGGAGATGGCAGCCGGAATTCTTCTGGAGAAAAAATGGCTCTCTATTTTAATTATGGCGGGAGCCCTCATCGCTGCATCCTGCCTTGGCATCAATGCCGTCGTTATCATCCTTGTCTGCATTGCTGTCGGTCTGCTGAAGACATTTATGCCGGGAAGAAAGGGGGATCCATCATGATTTACCTTCATCTGTTTCTCAGTTTCCTTCAGATCGGCCTGTTCAGCTTCGGAGGCGGCTATGCGGCCATGCCTCTGATTCAGGACCAGGTCGTCACCTTGAATCACTGGCTCTCCATGAAGGAATTTACGGATCTGGTTACCATTTCCCAGATGACGCCCGGCCCAATCGCTATCAATTCCGCCACCTTCGTCGGAATCAAGATCGCAGGGATTCCAGGCGCCGTAGCGGCCACCTTCGGCTGTATTCTTCCATCCTGCATTATCGTCACGATCATTGCAAGACTCTACTTAAAATACCGGAATATGGCAGCACTCCAAAGCGTTCTTTCCACGCTGAGACCTGCAGTTGTCGCTTTGATTGCCTCGGCAGGAATCTCGATTCTGATTTCCGCTTTCTGGCCGGAAGGATCGATCCACTTTGGCTCTACCAACTGGATTCTGGTCGTGCTTTTCTTCTTCTGTTTTCTCTTACTTCAGAAATGGAAGGCAAATCCGATCCTTGTCATGGTACTTTCCGGCATTCTCTATGCAGGTATTTCTCTGCTTATCGAATAAAACAAACGGGAGATCTGTCTTTGATCTCCCGTTCTATCATTCATTTCTAAATTTTAATCAGCAGAGCTTCTTTCCATCGCTGAATGCGTTTCCTACTGCTTCTCCCAGTGCCGTATAGGTATTGTGAACCGGATCAAAGGTAATCGGGCACCATTTAGAAAGATCTACCGTGCCTTCTGCGTCCAGAATGGATTCATCCACACTGACATTGACGATTTCTCCGATGATATTGCCGTCTTCGTTTACTTTTTCCAGCTTACATTCCAGTGCCATCGGCAGTTCATCAATCAGCGGAGCATCTACGAATTCGCTCTTTGTTGTATGGAATCCTGCCTTTGCAAGTTTATCCGGCTCTTTGTTGGCGGATACGATACCCACATAATCGGATGCAACAAGGTTCGCTTTGTCTGCAAAGCTGACAGTAAACGCTCCTCTGGCTTTGATGTTGGCAGTTGTCTTATGTCCTGCGCTTAAACAGAGGACTACCTTTCCTGTATCATAAATTCCGCCCCATGCCGCGTTCATGGCATCCGGGGTTCCATCCTCTCCGTATGTTCCGATAATCAGTACCGGAAGTGGATACATCCATGTTTTCTGTCCAAAATTTTTTCTCATAACGAAAATGCTCCTTTCTTATGCTTGCTGAAAATATGCGTCAATTTCCTGCATCCGGCTCATCTGGTCTACGTGGAACGGACATCTGCGGTTACAGTGTCCACACCGGATACAGTCGGAAGCATTCTTTTCCAGCTTCTGATAATGTCCAACGGCCATGGAATCTCCTGCCTTTGCAAGATCATAGTACTTGTTGATCAGAGCAATGTCAAGTCCTGCCGGACATGGGTGGCAGTGATTGCAGTAGACACAGCTTCCTTCGGCCTCCTTTGGTACCAGTGTTCCGATCACGGAGTAATCTTTCTCTTTATCGGAAGCGTCAAAAAATTCGAGCAGTTTTTCCAGATCCTTTCTATCCCTCAGACCCGGAAGCACCGTCAGCACACCTGGTTTATCCAATGCATACTGCAGGCACTGGTATTCTGTCAGAGCTTTTCCGAACGGCGACGTCCGTTCATCCAGAAGCTGTCCGCCGGAGAATGCTTTCATGACGGAAATGCCGATTCCCTCTTTTTCACAGCGACGGTACAGGCTCATCCGCTCATCGGAAGAGCCGATGGCGTAGTCCCCTTTCTGGTAATCGTAGCACGGGTTGATGGAGAACATCAGCATATCCACAAGTCCCGTGTCAATCGCCGTATTTGCAAGAGACGGCGTATGGGAGGACAGTCCGATATGTCTGACAAGCCCTTCCTCTTTCATTTTCAAAAGATGATCCAGGACACCGTTTTTCCGGTATGCATCCCAGTCGGATTCTTTATCCAGACAGTGGATAAATCCGTAGTCAATATAGTCGGTGCGGAGCTTCGTAAGCTGCCAGTCAATGGATTTCTTGATCTGTTCCACATTGGTCGTCCATCCGTATTCTCCGGATGCGTAGTCGGCGCCGAAATGAATCTGATAGATCATGTCCTTTCTGTGCGCTTCAAATGCTTTGCCATAGTAGGAAAAACATCCGGCCGCTCCGGCCGCCAGATCGATATAGTTGATTCCATTTTCATACGCCATCTCAAGGGTTTCTAATGCTTCTTTCTCCGGCGTTTCCGAAAGATAACTGGAACCGATTCCGATCACGCTGATTTTGTCACCGGTTCTCTGATTGATGCGGTATTCCATTTTTCTTCCTCGCTTTATTCTTACTTCCGGATATTCCCCGGCTCTTACAGTATAAAGCTTTGGTTTTGCAAGATCAAATACTTAATCTGAATAGGAATATATAACCAAAAACTATGTTTACGGCTTAATGGTCTTCACTCTCAGGAAGAAATACAACAGGTGGCATACCCACACAACCGCCAGACAGATCCGACCGGCCGGAACATTGCTCATCATCAGAAATCCCGCCGCCATGACCACAGTCATGGTCCCAACAATCCGAATCTTTGTCCTCATAGTCATGGCACGCTGTTTTACAAAACTGTCCAGATGTTTTTTATAAAGTTTCGTTCCGACAAACCAGTCGTGAAGACGCTTTGAGCTTTTCGCAAAGCAGAATACTGTAGCCATGAAAAAAGGCACGGTCGGAAGAACCGGCAGGACGATTCCTGCCGTGCCAAGTCCCAGGCAGAGAAAACCCAGTATGATCCAGAAAATCCTGAACGGATTCTTATTCTTCATTATTATTTCACTCCCGTTAAGCCGGACCGGATGTGAGCTGTCACACGGTCAGGACAAATTTTTTTCCTTCAATGGTTGTCACTCCCAGAGAGATCCCGTACAAATCCCGGATGCATTCTTCTGTAATCACTTCATCCGGAGCTCCCTGAACTGCAACCTCCCCCTCTTTCAGGCCGATGATGCGGTCTGAAAAGTGGATCGCCTGATTCATATCATGGAGCACCATGATAATAGTGATCCCATACTCCTGATTGAGTTTCTTCACCAGTTTCAGGATCTCGATCTGATAACGGATATCCAGATAGGTGGTCGGTTCATCCAGAAAAAGGATCTTCGTATTCTGCGCAAGCGCCATGGCGATCCACACCCTCTGACGCTGTCCGCCGGAGAGACGGCTTACTTCCCTGTCCCGGTATTTTAAGATATTGGTAACCTCCATGGCCCATCGGATCATTTTTTCATCCTCGTCGCTTCGTCCCTGCATCATCTTTCTGTGAGGAGTTCTTCCAAAGGATACAAGCCTCTCCACAGTAATGTCATCCGCGGAGGAATTATACTGATGGACAATGGACACCCTCTTTGCGAAATCTTTCAGACCCAGATTCTGGATATTCTTCCCGTAAAGGAAAATATTCCCTTTACGCGGATAAAGATTCTTGGTCATCAGATTGAACAGGGTTGATTTTCCGCACCCGTTCGCTCCCATGATGGTTGTGATCTTCCCTTCTTCTATGGTAAAAGACGTGCCCTTTAAGACTTTATTTTTCCCGTAGGAAAAAAACAGATCACGCACTTCCATGGACGGTTTCCTCTGTTTTGTATCAGGCTGCATATTTCTTTGACCTCCTTAACAAAATGATAAAGAACGGACCGCCGATCACGCTCATTATAATGGACGCCGACACTTCGTAAGGTGCTGCCACGGTCCGGCCGATGGTATCCGCAAGCAGAAAGGTAAATGCACCTGCCAGCATGGAAAATGGTACCAGTGCCCGGTGGTCGCTCCCGACAAGCAGCCGCCCGATATGAGGTACGATAAGCCCCAGGAAGCTGACAGCTCCCACGACCGCTGTAGAGATACTGGCCAGAAGCACCGCAACCAGAGAAACCAGAATCCGAATCAGATTTACGTTGACACCAAGACTTCTGGCTGTCTTGTCTTCCAGAGACATCAGGTTGCACATCTTTGTAAACAAAAGTGAAAGGACAAGCCCTGTAATTACATAGGGGAGAAGGGTCTGTACATCTTCCCATGTTTTCTGAGTGATATTCCCTTCCACAATGGATGCCACACCGGAGGAAGTTCCTCCGCTCATTGCATTCAGGGCATCTGAAAGACCGGTGAACATGGCGCTTACCGCAACACCGGTCAGGATGATGCGAAGCGGGCTTAATCCTCCTTTCCACGACAGACTGTATACCAGAAAAAAGGCCAGTACCCCGCCTGCGAACGCGAAAAGCGGGGTAAAGAAATAAAGGGCCGGCAAGAAGGCCGTGATCAGTACCGCGACAAAACCGGCTCCTCCGGAAATCCCGATAATTCCAGGGTCTGCCAGCGGATTTTTCAGCACTGCCTGGAAAAGGACGCCCGAGACCGCTACTGCCGCCCCTGCAAACAGGGAGATCACGATCCTCGGGAAACGCAGGTCATAAATAGCCGCCACATCATCGATCCTTTTGATGAACAGTCCCCTGAACAACTCTGAAGGAGACACCTTCAGGCTTCCGATATTGACGGACACAACGATCAGCAGCACGAGCAGGACTCCTGTGACGATAAAGGAGGCTGCCGTCCGGGCTGTTTTTCGTTTTTTCCGGCTTTGGTCCTGCCTGCCGGATTCTTCTCTGTCTTCACTCATAGCTCATCCTCCTTACTTTTCCTGTTTCTCATCCTCTTCATTCTCCGGATAAAGCATCGGCTGGAGTTCCTCCAGTGCTTCCGGATAATTGAAGTTCGCGCTCATACCAAAGTATTCATAGGTCAGATCGTATACCCGTCCGTTCTTCACAGCGTCAAAATGCTGCCAGATATCATCAGTGGCAAATTCTTCGTTGAACATCTCCACGATCTGATCCGGGAGCGCATGTGCCGCACGCAGAATCACATCCGGCTCTTTCGTCTTCATATCCTCGGTATTCACCGTAAGGAATTCCTGGTCCGTCCCGGCGTAGACGTTCTCACCCCCTGCCAGTTCCACCAGACTTCCCACATAGGAATTTTCCGTGGCAATGATATAGCTTCCCGGAAGACCCATCAGGATCAGAACTTTCGGAGCATCCTTTCCTTCGTTCTTATTTTTGTAATCCTCATAAAACGCCGTAAACTCGTCCACCATGGTCTGTGCCTGCTCTTCTCTTCCAAAAATTTCGCCCAGTTCCTGAATAGAGCGGTACATCCCCTGAACACTTCTGAGATTTAAAAATGCCCAGTCCGTATTGATGGCTTCGTATTTCGGCTGCAGATCCGACTGAAGGGTGGCAGGACTCAAAATCCAGTCCGGGTCTAAGGAAGCCACAATCTCCATATCAGGAGCCATAGCGGTTCCAACTTCTTTCACTTCGTCATACCGCTTCGGAAGTTCCGAAACAGAGCTTGAACATACGCCGGTCAGGTCGAGCTCCAGCCGGTCACAGATCTCTGCCGTAGAAGGAGATGTGGCAATAATCTTCGGTTCTTCCCCCATTCCCTTTACTTTGGCTTTTGCTGCTTCTACAGCGGCCTTTTCTTCCGGATCTGTGATTTCAAGCATGGTACTGACACTCCCGCTCTGCGTGGAAGCACTGTTGTCCTCCGTAGTTTTATCTGTGTTTCCAGCGCTTTGATCCACACATCCTGTAAACAGGCTACAGGAAAGAACCGCAACGGCTGCAAGTACGGAAATTCTGCTTTTTCCTTTGATCTGGCTATACTTCATCGTCATCATAACCTCCGCCCCAGCGTTTCCAGTTCTTTCGAAAGAAAAAGATAATCACTGCCGCTGTACCCATCAGAATCAGCCCGGAAACTGTGACTGCCGCTCCGACGGCAAAAGGCCCGCCTGCACCGGAACCCGCCGTCTCTTCCGTCTCTTTGGATGCATCCGCTGCCGTGGAAAGACTTAATCCCTGTGCCTCATCAAGTTCCGTATCCGTAGATGCGGCCGGCTGAGCCGCTTCATCTATGGAACTGGACAGTGCCGGTGTCTCCGTACTTCCTTCTCCGGATTCTGTGTCCGTATTTCCGGAGGACGTCAAACCGGAACTGCCTGAAAGTGAGGAACCTGACAGATTTGAACCGCCCCCGGTGCTTCCGGTATCCGCATTTCCGGTTTCTCCTGATCCACTTTCCGTGCCTGCACTGCCGGAGCTGTCCGTTGTCGCTGTTTCTCCGTTTCCGGATGCTTCTGTCACCATGGTCGCATTCATATTTGTATTGTTCCCGGCAGCGTAATCACTCGGATACAGGTAAAAGACCACGTCTCTTCCCATAGGTGCCACGTACATCGAGCAGCGGACTACACAGTTCTCGCCCGGCACCTGCATACAGATGTCTGCTGTGGTGCCATTATCATCCGTTCCATTTCCGGTTACTCCAACCGCCGGAGTCGCCCAGCCGCTGTCGCCTACATTTTGCACCCAGAAACTGTGTCCGGAAGTCTGATCCATCAGGCTGAACCGGACTGTCAGATAGTATTCTCCGCTGTCCGTCAGTTCCAGAATTCCCGTTGTGTACACCACTCCGTCTACCATGCCCTGACCGGTGGCGTAAGATGCCTCGCCGCCGGAATCTTCTATTTCACCGGTAACCGGATGGGCGTAGCATGGATGAACCGTACAGGTATAAACGTTCCCGGATGCCGCCTGTACCGGGAATGCTGTTGTCCACACTCCTGCAAAAACAAAGAGTACAGCGGCCAGAAACCCGATTCCTTTATTTTTAACTTTTTTTCTTATCTTCATCTATTTTTCCCGCCTCTGTTCCCTGTCTTGTTTTCTTTTCCGCCTGCCGGAACGAACAGTTGTCAGTACACCCGCACCCAGACAGATGCATCCTGCAGCCAGTACTGCGATCCACAGACCCGAGTTTGAAGAAGTATCATCTGTCTTTACACCGGATGCAGACTTCAGACTGCTTCCTCCAAGAGAACTTCCGCCAAGGGAACCGCTTTTCAGCGAATTGCCGCCAAGGGAACTGCCCCCAAGGCTGCTTCCACCCGGAAGCGTACTGTTTCCAAGCCCGCTTCCCCCTGTCAGTCCTCCCTGACCGGAACCGTCATCCTTGTCTCCCGTATTATCGTTATTGGTTCCCGGTTCATCGTCATCTGAAAACGACGGATCATCTTCCTCCGCAGCTTTCAAAGTCGCCCAGTCAAGAGCCAGATAGACTGACTGGTCACCCAGACCTTCAGATATCGATTCCATCACCGGCACATAAACTTTGAGAGGGACAAATCCATCATCCAGAGCTTCCGGAATCAGTTTGAACGTAACAAGATCCGGATAGTCCGTACCGTATTCATCACGGATCCGGTCACCGTTTTCATCTGTCTGATAAGAGTCTACCACTGCATCTTCCAGTTCTCCCTGAGGATATCCGTACTGATCTTTCGTATATCCGGTAAGAAAATACTGAAGCCCGCCAAGATACCCGAGTTTCCCGCTGATATTCATCCCTTTCATATCCAATGTGACTGAATAGACGCCATCTTTTACAGTCAGCCTGATCGTATGGTTGATGGCATTATCTGCCATGGAAAGTGTGGACTGGTCCACCTTTACCATCCTGCCCGTCACTGCGTAAGTGCCGTCTTCCAGGTTGTGAATATCCAGTTCTGTGTCTCCCGGATCCTCCGGATCCTTCGAGTCCTCCGGTTTCTCTTCCTCATCTGTATTCTCTGTTTTATCGTCATAGGTAATGGTAAAGGTTGCGGTTCCCGTATAATTTCCCGGAGATGCCGCCGCAACATCTTTTCCTTTGATAGTAATATTACCGTTCAGTACAATCCCCGTCTCTGTACCGCCCGCTTTTGCCGCTCCGGTACCCGAAGCTGTCTGTGAGCCAAAGTCATTTCCAAAAGGAAGCGTTTTCTGTCCGCTGTAAAGATTTCCGCCCGCCGGTGCACTTACCGTGACCGTCTCGCCCGGTTCAACATCAGATACACGAATTTCATAGGGCTGTACATTATCGACAGTTGTCTCCAGTTTTCCCATGGAAAGGGATTCCGGGATCATGATCATGCCGTCCGGCTTCGATGCCTGATTGGAAACATTGGCAGTAATTTCCATAGACTGCTGTCCGGTTTCTCCGCTGCCGTGTCTTGTCAGTGTATTCCAGTACATGGTAACGATAGTTTTTACGCTGAACTTTCCGTTTTCAAAGTGTATGCCGTTGATTTCGCCGTTTAAGGCGCTCATAGCCGGTACATAAATCTTAGTGTTGTTATAATAATACCGGCTCAGCCCGGTAAGCGGAAATGTGACGTCCGTCACCACTTCATAATCTCCCCGCTGTTCCGTTGCATAAGTTACGTTCTCCATGGAAAGTTCCCCGGCCGGATCGTTGCCTTTATAATAGCCGTTAAACCCGAGGATATACATCGGTTCCTGTTCCGTTCCGGAAACCATCGTGTAAGAAAGACTCATTTGTCCGTCTTCACTGACCGTCAGAAGAGCTTTTGCCGTTTCAGTCTGAACAAGGCTGTGGTCTACCACGTCGCTTCGTACTGCAACGGTCACGTCATATGTGCCCGGATCCGGTAGTTTCTCCGGAACATCCTCCGCAGACTCCTCAGCAAGGTTCAGACCCAGTGCATCTGCGACTGCCTCCTTAATTCCATTGGAGGAATAGGTCGCGCCTGCCACGGCATCCAGATCCCGGATACCCTCTGCGTCGTTATCCGTCAGTCCGGAAAACATCCCGGAAATGCCATCAATGGCGGTCTTTAGTTTGCCCTTGTTTACCTCCGCATATGTTCCGCCGAAATTATCTCCGGTAATCGTCACATCCGTGATTTTTCCGTCTGTAACAGTTACTTCCGCATCAATATCGTATTCGCCAAACTGGTCGATATGATAAGTTCCGCTTTTGATATACGATCCGCTCTTCTCCCCTGGCGCCGCTTTTGCCGCTCCTGCCGGAGTCAAGGCTGTCATAGCAAGCAGTCCTGCCAGGGCAAGGGCGGTCCATCTCTTCCTGTTTCTTTTTCTTCTCATTCTTTCCTCCGTCCGAAACTATCCGTTTTTGAAAAACAGAGATCCCCACAAGATATCGTGCGGGGATCTCTGCATCGTTCGGCTGACATATACTAGTTCGCCGCGTATGAAATCATAAAGGTTGTTGTTCCTGTGTAGTTTCCGGCTGCCGCTTTCGCCACATCTGCGCCGCTAACTGTAAGCTTTCCGCTCAACGTTTTGTCCGCCACATCTTCTGTTACGCTCTGGCTGCCAAAGCTGTTCGCAAATGCAAGTGTATTATCACCGTTTGTCAGGCTGCCGGCTGCCGGAGCAGAAATCGTCAGTGTACCATTCAGATTTGTTGCGTCAACATTTAATGAATACTCCATCGCTGTATCTTTATCTGCACTCAGAGTCCCCATACTTACAGTTTCCGGAACAGTTACCGTATATTCCGGTTCAGCAACTGTTTCCTTCACATCTGCGGTAATCTGCATATTCTGCTGATTCTGTGTGTCCCCTCCCGGTTCCTGGCTTCCGCCTGCCGCCTGCAGATCAGTTACCTTTACAAAGAAATTCTGTGTTGAATTCATAACCACATTCACATAGGCGCTGGCCGCTACTTTACCGGCCTCCAGATCATCCAGCACATCCCGCGGAAGCTCCACAGTAAGCACCTGGGTCGGCAGAACGTCTCCGGCATTGACGCCAAACAGCGCTGCATTTGTATCAAATTCTTTTTCCGGTTTTGTAGTAATGTCCGATTCTGCCTTATATTCTGTTCCGTCTACCGTAAATTTCACATCTTTTACAGTTCCATCTGTACCCTGATCCGGGAATGCCGGGATCGGGTAAGCCACATAGAATGTAAGCTCGGCAGAATCCGCCGTCAGTTCTACATCTGCCTCATGTACAAAAATCGGATCACACATGCTGTTGTTTCCTGTTCCGTTCGCATTCAGGAAATGGATTTCTCCTGTATAGCTGCCGTCCGCCGGCTCCGCTGCGAATGCGGTTCCGCACAGCATCGTAGATATCATCGCCGTTGCAACGGCACCGGATAAAATTTTTCTGAATCCCATAATTGATTCTCCTCTCTGTTTATGTTTTTTGTTTATGCTAAAGTGCTTTGCACTGTAACATCATCAGTATCTTTTTTCACGCAGTTCTTATGTGACTACAAGCGTGCAGTTGACTTCCGCCCCGTTCCTTGGAGTCATCTCTTCGTCTGCAGTAAATGTTTCATACTTCACCGTCAAGGGATATTCCCCCGTCTCCATCTCCTTTTCCAGCGTGATCTCATAGAGACTCTGTCCCGGTTTGATTATTTTTGACGTGTAGATAGTCTCCTCTGTCTCAGGCAGATAAAAGGAAATCCGGAAATAGACCTGATTCTCTTCCGGGTTATTCAGCTCAACAGACACATCTTTTGTTCCGGAAGGAATTTCTATTGATTTGTATCCCGGAATCCGGATCCCCTCTCCCACGGAAGGAGTTGTAGATTCACTCTCCGGCTTTTCCTGATCTTCCTCAAACGCCACATCATAATTGGTCACTTCTTTTGGCCTGGTATAGAACCAGATGCCTGCGGCCGCAATTATCACCAGAAGGATCAGGATCCCGATTTTTTTCTTACTCTTCATATCATCTTTCTCCATAGTTAATTCAGTTAGTTATTACTAACTCTTGTTTTAAAAAGAATCTCACATAAACAAAGAATGAAATATGTGAGATTCATACACCGGAATTAGTTTCAACTAACTTTCGTAATAATATCATACCATTTCTATTTCTGTCAATCCGTGCTAATGATACTAATTCTCATTTATTCTATTTTCTGTTTCTTCTGTTTTCCGGGAATCCACGCACACCGCATGAACCGCGAACCGTCTGCTATATCCGCTGTCAGTGCATGTGGAAAGCGTCATTACTTTATGACTGCTGTCCGGATGAATTCCTGTGTCGATCAGAGAATTACAGACCATACTGTCAATCAGCTTCTGATATTTCTCCCCCGGTTCATATCCGATCTTATAGACATCCCCGCCGTTTTCCGCTTCGTGGCAGGCAAAGATCTGATACCGGTATACTGCCCCTTCTGTGTACAGGGTAAAATACGGATTTTCTTCCCAGAATTCTTTTTTCCGGTATTTTTTCAGGCCGCCGAACATGCTCCCGTCATTCATGTTATGCCCGTATATGACTGTATAATAATCCGTGAAATCCGGCCGGTTCAGTCCCTCCAAAAAGATGCTCCCAGCGATGTGGGATTTGCCATATAGATCCCGTCTCAAATATTTCTCATTATCTCCCGAGTAGAAAACCGGATAATCGATTCCTGTATTTTCCGGATCATCCGACCGGATCCATGCCACGATATCCGGATTTTCTTCTCTTAATTCGTCAAACCGGATCATCACATCCGTGAGCCACCAGTCTTTTTCCTTTTCCTCACCGTCCTCTTTCCGGATCTTTGTATAGCTTTCTCTCAGGTTTTCATAGGTCCGGGATGAATTATGTTTATCAAGATAATCCGGGAGAATGTTCCCGAGAGAAAGACTGATCAGCACAAGGGATAACGGGATCAAAAGTTTTGACAAACTGAAATGTTTTCCCTCTTTACAGTCCTGCTTTTTTCTTTTCATTTTCATTTATGCCGCTCTCTCTTTTCGGTATCTCCTGACTATGATAAATAATCTTTGATATTTTCTTTCCCTTGCCAAGATAACCACATTTTCTGACTCCATCCCGGACAATCTGATCCAGCTTTTCTTTTGGCATCCGGAACACAGTACTGTCCTCCAGAATAATCTCGCATCCCTCTTCATCTGTAAGATCTTCTGCACATTCCACTTTGTACATATTTTTTCTGTTGATCGCCCCGATCTCTTCCAACGCATTGATCATACGGTAGACAGTCGCTACTCCGATCCTGTTGTCTTCCCGCGAAGCCTTATAAAAGATTTCCTTGCAGCTTGCACAGTCATTTTCCAGAATAATGTCAATCAGTATCTTCCTCTGTCTTGTAATACGGCATCCGTTTTCTTTCAGTCTCTCAATAATTTCATCTTTTCTGTTCAAGATACTATCCCGCTTTCTGCCCGTAAAACGTCGGAACCTGCACTAATATGTTAGCCATATCTACTCCTCCATACACTGCTGATTATCATTATTCTGTCATATTTTTCTTTCCTTAAATTAGTATAGACTAACTAAATTGAAAAATCAACAATTATTCATGTTGTTTTATATTTGACATGGTATAAAAGAATCCTGTTAACAGAAAGAAGGAGATTCCGCACACAACGTGAATCTCCCTTTTTGAATGATTTTTATTTCTTTTCATCAGTCAGCAGATTTCTCATGCTCCTGAGACTGATCAGTAAAGTCGATGTGTTATGAAAAAGAGCCGACGACGTTGGCTGAATCATGCCTGCAACGCCAAGAAGGATCAGTCCTGCATTGATACCGATGATCTGATGATAGTTTTTTACGACCCGGTTCATCATTCTGTTTGCAAGATGTTTCAGTGTAACCAGTTCCCGAAGGTCTTCCGCCGCAATGGTAATATCGGCAATTTCCCTTGCAAGTTCTGCACCATCGCTGATAGCAACACCTACATCCGCCGCAGACAGGGCCGGAGAATCATTGATTCCGTCCCCGATCATGATCACCTTATGCCCCAGCGTCTTCTCTTTCTCCACAAACCCCGCTTTTTCTTCCGGGAGCACTTCCGCATAATATTCGTCTACGCCGACCCGCCGGGCGACTGATGCTGCGGTCTTCTCACTGTCACCAGTCATCATAACGGTTTTCTTTATTCCCGCCGCTCTCAATGCCCGGATCATATCCTCAGCCTCTTTTCTCAGCGGATCTTCAATACATATCACTGCCGTCAGTTCCTGTTCAATGGCAAGATACAGATGAGAATATTCGTCCGGCAGTGATTCGAATCTGTCCCGGTATTCCGGACGGACTTGACATGCTTCATCGTCAAATACAAAATGGCTGCTGCCGATTACCACTTTTTTCCCGTTAATATGGGAAGAGATCCCATGGGCAACAATATATTCTACTTTGGAGTGCATTTCCTCGTGGGCAAGATTCCGTTTCTTTGCAGCATCCACTACGGCTTTTGCCATGGAATGAGGGAAATGCTCCTCCAGGCACGCTGCAATCCGCAGGCATTCTTCTTCCGGCACATCACCAAACGGAACCACTTCTTTCACCGTTGGTTTCGCCTTTGTGAGCGTGCCTGTTTTATCAAAGACCACCGTGTCAGCTTCCGCGGCCGCCTCAAGGAATTTTCCGCCTTTCACGGTGATCCCGTATCCGCCTGCCTCCCGGATTGCTGAAAGTACGGTGAGAGGCATGGCCAGTTTCAGTGCACAGGAAAAATCCACCATGAGCACGGATAAGGCTTTGGTTACATTCCGGGTCAAAAGCCATACCCCCGCGGTTCCAAGCAGGGTATACGGTACGAGCCTGTCGGCAAGATGTTCTGCTCTGCTCTCCATAGAAGATTTCAGCTTTTCAGAATCTTCGATCATTGCCACGATCTTTTCAAATCTGGTGGAACCTGATACCGCTTTTACCAGAACATCAAGTTCCCCTTCCTCAACTACTGTACCCGCATAGACGGACTGTCCCTGTACTCTGCGTACCGGCATGGCCTCTCCCGTAAGAGAAACCTGGTTTACCATCCCTTCTCCACCGGATACTTCCCCGTCAAAAGGAATGACATTTCCCATATGTACGGTCACTATGTCACCTTTCCGGATCTTGTCGGCCTTTACAAGAATTTCCTGTCCGTCGCGCTTCAGCCAGACTTTCTTAATATTCAAAGACATGCTCCGCGCCAGATCGCCAACTGATTTCTTATGGGTCCACTCTTCCAAAAGCTCTCCGACTCCGAGAAGAAACATCACAGATCCTGCAGTATTAAAGTCCCGGCGCAGGACAGAGACGCCGATTGCCGCTGCATCCAGAAGTGGGACTTCTATCTTTCTTTTTCGGATGCAGTGCAGCCCGGCTGCAAGATATTTTAAAGACCTGGCCGTCACAACCACCGCCCGGAGCGGTCCCGGAACCAGAAGCCGGCATCCGTAGTGCAGCAGCATTTTTGCAATCAGCTTTTCTTTATATGCCGCATTCAAAGATCTCCCGGAATTCCGGATCATGTTTTCCGGTACGTTTACCTTTTCGTACCGGAATTCCTTCAACATCCGGATCAGTTCACCACGGTCTCCTGTATAGCAGATGACAGCGTCTGAGGTGCGTTCATACACTTTGACATCTGTTATATTTTTCTGCCTGTCCAGATACCAGAAAAGAGTATCCGCCTCCTCACATGTCATTTTCTTCTGAACGATGTGAATCCGAAGGCGGCCCTTGATCTCATGCTTGATAATATATTTCATGAGCGGTTACATCTTTCCATTGTCAGAAGAGGCCGCACCGTCTTCTTCCGCCTCCTGGACTGCCGCTTCTTCCACTGCGGCTCTTTCCTCATTGATCTGCTGTGCTTCTGCAAGAATATCCTCTGCGTTTTCCTGAACATTCGTTACCGTTTTCATCACGCAGTCCTTTGCGCGCAATGCAGCCGCCGTACACGTTGTATATACTTTCTTTGCATCTTTACTGGATAAAATCTTTACCCCTGCCGTCCCGAAAAGGACTCCTCCTGCGAATAATCCGATTTTCTTCATCAATGAATCACTAAACATATGTTTTACCTCCTGCTATAAATTTTTTTGATGTTTGAATTACTTATGCTTGTATCCGGTATAGAATACCATTATGAAACAGAACACGGCAGCCCATGCCCAGAATCTATGCTGCTTCATGCGCCATCACTTCCTTTTTTAATGAATTATCATAAGGATACTCTATAAGCATAGCAACACATTTTCAGGCTAGTCAAACCTAACCGGTCTTGTTGATAAATCTTCTCAATATCGCATATAATCATCGATGTTCCCTTAAGTTCTATAACAAAACGGACCGAGGAGATCTGCTCTCTTCGGTCCGTTTGCCATATCTTAATCTATTGGGTTCCTGACGATTACGCCATCTGCGTCGCTGCGTTTTCGATACAGCGGTTTGCATTCAGGCTTCTCGGATATCCGATGTACGGAAGAATCTGAGAGACAACCCGTACAAGAAATTCTTTGTCATTTCCCAGATTCATATTTCCGATGGCATGGGATGTCAGCTGCGGCTCACAGCCTCCCTGTGCCGCCAGAAAGCAGAAGGTAATCAGCTCTCTCTGCTTGAGATCCAGTCCTTTTCTTGTATAAATATCTCCAAAACAGTTGGATGCAAGCCAGCGGTTGATATGTCCGGCTTTCCATGCTTCCAGCATCTGCGGTCCGAAGATTTCAGCCTGGGCGGCAGCTCCTTTTTCCAGACGGTCTTCCATCGTAGTCGTTCCACGGTTCTCCTCCGGATTCGGGATTCCGTTTGCTTCAAACACTTCATTGGTTGCTGCAAAGAATGGAAACACTCTTCCAAAACCAAGATAATCTACTGCCTGATAAACGACTTCTTTTACCATCGCCAGAGTCAGGGCGCTTTCGACTGCCTTTGGCAGATAATACCGGTATGCGTCAACGGACTGGCTTCCGATCAGCGCAGCAAGGACTGCAAGATATCTGGTGGTCTCATCCAGTGTCTGTCCCGGTTCGTTTACAACCTCGTTATATGCAAATGCTTCCCACCGTTCCATAAATTCTGAATCTGTCTTGTGAAAATTCATTGTTTCTGTCATCGTTTCTGCCTCCTGTTTCTATGTGAATTTCAGGCTCTCCACCTCTTCTTACAGTATAAAACTCCGGTTTTGCAAGATCAAATACTTAATCTGAATAGGTATATATAACCAGAAACTTTGCTTCCGGCTTCAGCGGCCCGTAAAAATACGATGCGGTCGCGCCTCCGTCAATGAGTATATCCGCTCCAGTGATGAAGGTCCCCTTTTCACTCATCAGCAGTTCCGCCACATTGGCCACCTCATCGGCAGTTCCCGGGCGGCCTGCCGGGCATTTAGCGAACATATTTTTATAGAAATCTCCACGTGGACCGTTAAACTCATCTATTGCCAACGCGTCACGATAATGCCGGGAGAAATGGAATTGATACGTGTCTTTGATCTTTTCCGGCTGAAGGATATCCAGCTTCAAAAGTTCCTCTGTCGGTATACAGGCAAGCATTTTACTTCTAATGTCTGTTTTCTTACATATGACCAGATTATGATTGTTTCAAAAGTGCCCGGTTCATATTGAACCGGGCGTGGTATCTAAATATATCATATCTTTACATATCTTTGGTTCCTGCTGTTAGGTTTATCTGGAATTGTCATACGGATAAGATTCATGTCTACTGCCGGCCGTAAATAATTTCTTCGAAAACCTTCCTTAGATTTCAACCCCAGTTTTTCCATAAGTGAATTGCTTGTATAAGGAATATCATATTCCATAACATCAAGCAGTTTCTTAATGTATTCCGAAAGCTGCCCATTATCTTCACTGATCTGAATGGAAATGTCATCCAGAATTTTATCAATTTGTGACAACATAAATTCAATGAAAATTGTTGATGCACCATCCAGATGGCATTTAGCAATCGCGTCATAGTATTCTTCTTGAAATTTTTCGATCTGACTCTCAATTGGAATAAATTCAAATATCGGCTTCCACTTGGAAAGGATCGCAGTATGCCATAATCTTGCCATTCTACCATTGCCATCAGAGAACGGATGGATAAAGACAAATTCATAATGAAATACGCTGCTTAAAATAAGAGGATGAACACTATTTTGTGCTTCTTTCATCCAATCAAAAAGTTCATCCATTAACTGGGGAACAAATCGTGAAGGTGGTGCCATAAAAATGCACTGATCGCCATTAAAAACACCTTCTTCACCTCGACGGAAGTCACCGGATTCTTCTACAACATATTTGGTCATTATGCCATGAAATTTTTTCAAATCTCTTATGTTGTATGGATTGATCTCGGAAATTTTTTCATATGCGGCATAGGCATTTTTTACTTCCTGAATTTCCTTTTGTTCACCAAGCACTGTCTTTCCGTTGATTACATCTCTAACCTGCCCCAAAGAAAGAGAATTCGCTTCAATCTTCAATGAAGAATGAATGGACTTGATACGATTGTTTCTTCTCAAATGTGGTTTGGATTCTAAATTACTGGTTGCCGAAATTCGTCCAATCTTTTCTGAAATCGAAGATACATATGATAATATTTCATTTGTTATTGTAAAAGGCGGTTTATACACTCCCATGACAGTACCTCCATGTACTTGCGTATTATCTTGCGTACTTTCTTCCTCTATTATACAGCAAGTCAAAAATTTTTCAACACCCATATGAGTTCATCCACTGAAAAAGGGATCGCACACCAGTAAACGGTGTACAATCCCTTTTCTGCTACTCTACAAATAAAATATGGATCTGTCCTTTTTTATCTTTGACGACTTCTGCCTCCACATCGTAAATTTCCCGGATAAACTCCGGTGTCAGCAAACTCTCCGGTGTCCCTTCTCCTGCAATCCGGCCGTCTTTGAGGGCGTAAATCCGGTCGCAGAACATGGCCGCAATATTCAGGTCATGGACGGCCGAGATCACCGTCACATTCCGCTCCTTTACAATCCGCATCAATTGAAGCTGGTGGGTAATGTCCAGATGGTTGGTAGGTTCATCCAGAATCAGGCAGGGCGTCTGCTGGGCCAGGGCTCTTGCAAGAATAACCCGCTGCTGTTCCCCTCCGGAAAGCGTGGAGAAACTTCTATCCGCAAATTCCGACATGCCGACAGCCTGCAATGCTTCTTTTACAATGGTATAGTCTCCGGCATTGTCCCGCTCCAGTGCCTTTTTGTGGGGAGACCGCCCCATCATAACGATTTCCTGTACGGTAAACTCAAAATTATAATGGTTATGCTGAGCTACCACTGCCAGTTTTCTGGCGGAGTCTTTGACGCGGATCGTACTCAGCTCTTTTCCGTCCAGATAGACAGCACCCTGATCCGGTTTCAAAGTCCGGTAAATGCACTTGAGCAGCGTTGATTTTCCACTTCCGTTCGGCCCGATCAGTCCGATAAATTCCTTCTCCTTACTTTGGATGCTGATTCCCTTTAAAATCTCCTGCGCCCCGTAGGAAAGATGGAGATCTTCCGTATTGATTTTCACGCTTCCCCACCTCCAAATCCATAGGATTTCCTTATCATCAGATAAATAAAGCACGGCGCGCCGATCAGAGAGACTAAAATTCCAATCGGCAGTTCCGCATAGTCCAGAATAACCCTGCAGGCCACGTCCGCCCAGATCAGAAAGACCGCTCCGGTCAGTGCGCTGACCGGGACGAGCCTTTTATGATCTGTTCCAAGGCACATCCGCACTGCATGTGGAATAATCAGCCCGACAAATCCGATCATTCCTGCCGCACAGACTGCCGTTCCCACCATCAGGGAGGAAAGAATCAGATACACGATCCGCACCCGGTGGAGGTCGGTCCCAAGTGTCACCGCTGTCTCATCGCCCAGAAGCATCAGATTCAGCTTCCGGGATTGAGTCCAGAAAATCAGTGTTGCGACTATCATGACCGGAAGAACAACCGGCACATTGTCCCAGTCAGCCGTGGCAAGACTTCCCATGCTCCAGTAGGAAATCTGAGTCGTTGCTTCCCGGTTCTGGGAAATATAAATCAGGAAGTTCGCAAACGCGGAACAGACGGTACTGACCGCCATTCCGGCCAGAATCAGTTTCCCCGCGCTTGTGCGTCCGCCGATGCCGGAAATAAAAAGCACACCAAAGGATGCTGCCAGAGCCCCGAAAAAGGCCATAATCCCCATACCCTGATCCCCGAATACGGAACCGATCCCAAGTAGAATGGATGCCGCAGCCCCAAGGTATGCCCCGGAGGAGACGCCAAGGACATACGGGTCCGCCAGAGGATTTTTGACAACTGCCTGCATGACAACGCCGCACACGGAAAGCCCCGTCCCCACTGCTGCCGCCATCAGCACTCTCGGCAGGCGGATCTGCCAGACTACATCGTGGACAGCTCCCTGGCCGTAGGCGGACAGGCTCTCTGTATGAAAGACCTCATATCCGATCACACGGTACACATCCTGAAAGGACAAATCCGCATTTCCAAACAGTACCGCCGTAAAAAGTGACAGTATAAGAGCCGCAGACAGCCCAAGAATCAGAATTCCATATGTCTTTGTTTTCATCGCTCCTCTTTTCATCATGCTCCCTCTATTCGTTCAGATCCAGATCCGGATACAGGCCTCTGGCGATAGTCTCAATCCCGTCCTGCGTCCTTGTCGCACTTGCGTACATCTCACTTAACATAATCGGAACAACCCGGTCATTTTTCACGGCGCTCAGGCTCTGAAATGCTTCATCTTCCAGAATCTTATCCAGATTTTCCTGCTTCACCGTTTCCGGATCATCCCCGGTATATGGCATGTAGACGACAAAAATCACATCTGGATCTGCCGCTAAAATGTCTTCCTTTCCAACCGTAGATGCGTCCGGATTTGCAAGGCTGGCACCAAGCTGGGTCACCATGTCCCCCGCAATGCTTGCCGCGCCATAATTGGTAAAGGTATCATTCATGCTCTCCACCACCATGACAGACGGCTTTTCTTCCTGTTCTTCGGCCAGCGTTTTTACGTGTTCTACGGTCTCTTTCATTTGATTTACGATCTCTTCTGCACGGTCCTGCACATCAAAAATCTTTCCAATGTTCAGGATATCGTTATATTCATTTTCCAGAGAATCTTCTTTCACCGCGGTATTCGTATTGATATAGACATTTGTTCCTTTTTGAATCCATTCATCCGGGCTTCCAAGGTTATCCTCATCAAACAGGGATACCCAGGAAAAAATCATATCCGGTTCCAGCATCGTCATTGTCTCTTTGGACGGTGTAAACTCGTCCAGATAGTCTGTTTTGGAAAATGCGGCTTTCTGAACATCCGGCACCTCATTATCAAGCCCTGCCGTCGCTACAATCCGGTCCTCCAGTCCAAGAGCAAGCAGCGTCTCCACCGATCCCTGGTAAACCGCTGCCACCTTTTCCGGCGCCTTTTCATAAGTCATCGTGTACTCGGCGCCATCCCGGCCATAAGTCGTGATCGTCAGCGGATATTCGGTTTTTTTCGTACTCTCTGTGGTGTCCTTGCTGTCAGACGAGCCGTCATCTGCAGCCTGATTGTCCTCTTTCACCTGATCAGAGCTGATTCTGCCCGCATCCCCGCTGTTGTTTCCGTCACTGCCTCCACAGGCGGAAAGTCCCACCGTCATTGTGGCTGTCAGAAGACACGCCAGTACCTTTTTCACCATGTTCTGTTTCATGTTCTCTCCTTCTTTCTTTCGGTATATTTTCCTTTCCTGTTACAGGATCTTTGGCTTACCCGTCAGATCCATATTCCTACTTACCGGAAGATTCGTTTTGCAGAACAAAAAAACCTGCTTTTTTATAAGCAGGCATGACAAAAACATATGGACAGGCAAAGATTGCCGCCCATATTTTCAGATGTCTGCTTTACACGGAAGCTTCATCTTCTCTATCAAGCAGGTTTCCTGGCTTGCCTCTCCTCACCTGTCCCGGCCTTCTCACGGCATTGCCGCAATGACATAAATTGGGACAGACTCCTTGCTTACAGTGACCGGATCGCCGGAGATTTCCACTCCGTTCCCTTTTAAAATTCATCCTCTTTGACAAAGGAATTCTTCACTTGATAAAGTTATTCAATTCTAACAGGAAATATTACAGTTTCCAATTTAGCACATTTTGGCATCAATTGCAACCTCAGTTCCCACCGGACATTCTCTCTATGCTTTTTCTAAAAGCCGGTGCAGAATTTCAGCAAACTCTTCCATGTAATAGTTGCTCCGGTTTTTCTTCCAGAACATGCAATAATTACGCAGAAACGGCTTCCCATCCTTATAAATCGGAATCCGGAGAAAGACGCGTCTTTTCCGCTCCCTCCTCTATCTTCTGATAATATGTTTCTCCATATTGCTGAAGCTGTCAGTCAAGGTAAAATTGTTCTCAATGCCTTCTGTCAGATAGATTTCTCCATCTTCTGTCATCAGAATCATGTCAAATCCCTTATGAGATTTCCAGTATTCCTGCGCACCTTCCAGTCCTTTTACGAACATGGAGGTGGAAAGGGCATCTCCCGTCTTTCCTTCCTCGGTCACAATCGTCACAGAAGCCAGTCCGTTATCCACCGGATATCCGGTCTTCGGATCAATGATATGTCCGTATCGTTTTCCGTCCTCTCCGGTAAAATACCTCTCATAATTTCCGGAGGTCACCACGGCACAGTCTGACACTTCCAGTACACCGACTTCTCCGTCCCCGTAAGGACTCCGTATAGCAAGCCGCCAGTCATTTCCATCCGGTCTGGATCCCACGGTCTGAACATTGCCGCCGATATTTAGAAGGGCAGACGTTACCCCGCTTTCTTTTACAATCTCTGCTGTCAGATCACCGGCATAGCCTTTTCCTACCGCTCCCAAATCCAGTTCCATACCTTCCGGCAGGTGTATTTTCTGCCCGTTCAGCTCCACTTTTTCGTAGCCGACCCGGCTAAGAAGCGACTGAATCTCCTCATTTCCCGGAATCCGGTTTTCGTCAGTTGTAAACCCCCATGCAGTCAGCACCGGATAAATCGTAGGTTCCAGCGCCCCATCGGTCTCTTTGGCCATTTCCAGGGCAAAGCTGACAACACCTGCTGTATCCTCACTGAGCGTCACCACATTTCCATTACTGTGATTGACCGCGTAAATTTCGCTGTTTTCATCCGTGACGGACCACTCGGACTCCAGTGTATGAATCTCTTTCTCCGCCTTTTCCAGCGCTTCGCCGGCATTGTCCCCGTAAGCGGTAAAGGTCATATAGGTATCCATGGCGAAAAACTCTTTTCTGGATTCCTCCTGACTATTGCCGCCTGTATTCTGTGCTCCCTGACATGCCGTCAAAGCAAGACTGCACAGAAGCACAAACGCTGCTGTCCCTGTACGGTAGTTATTTTCTGTCTTATATCTTCTCATGTCTGAACCGCCTTTTACATTGCTTTTAATGAGATTTTATATATTATTATTCGGTACGAAGTGCTGTCACCGGATCGCTCTTTGCCGCCTTTCGTGAAGGGATCAGTCCGCCAAGCAGCGTAAGCACGACACTTAACGCGATCAGAATCAGTGCCGGCACTACAGGGAGCACGGCGCTTACCTCATTCGTATCTGCAAGATGATGGATCAATGCATTTCCCGGTATGAGAAGCAGAAGGGTAAGCCCGATTCCAATGAGCCCGGCGCAAAGCCCGATGATAAAGGTCTCTGCATTGAACACCTGGGAAATATTCCCCTTTGAGGCACCAATGGCCCTGAGAATTCCGATTTCCTTTTTCCTCTCCAGCACGCTGATGTAGGTAATGACACCGATCATGATGGAAGAAACCACCAGAGAAATGGCCACAAAGGCGATCAGTACATAGCTGATAATATCGATAATATCCGTAACCGAAGACATAAGAGTACCAACCATATCTGTGTAGGTGATCACCTGCTCGTCTTTTCCCTGTGCCTCCATCTGACTATTATAGCCGTCCAGAATCTTTACGACTTCTTCTTTGCTCTCAAAATCCTTTGGATAAATGGCAATACCTGTCGGGACATCAAAATCCACGTATCCCAGATTTCTTAAATTACTGTCATAGGAAGTCTCTCCCGTAGACTGCATGGACATCATCAGCTCGGAGAGCTCCTCCTCACTCATGTTCATTTCAAACGCATTGGCAAAGGCGTCTGCATCGATGGTCATGGCATCTCCCATGGCCTCCTGAAGGCTCGTTCCCACCCGGCTCATCGCTCTTTGCATCACCGTCTCCATTCCGCTGCTCATCTGGCTTACCACCTGGCTCATGGCAGAGCTGATCTGAGTTTCCAGTGCGTTGGAAATTGCGCCTGTATACGCGCCCATCACTTCTTTCATATAAGTTTCAAGGGACGTACCAACCTGTGACTGCAGGCTCTCCATATCAACTATCTCCGAAATTCCGGAGGAAAGCGCTTCTTTCCCCGCATCTGTATTCAGGTAGCTGACAAAATAGTCATCCATCTTTGTCAGATCCGGCAGCTGATTCTTTTCTGCGTAATCCAGATATCCGGCTGCCATCTCCCGGGCAATCTTCTGAAGCTGCTCTGTGGTGATGGAAATATCCTGTACAGAATCAAAGATTCTGCTGCCCCAACTGTTGATGATCTCTGCCGCAGCCGGTGTCTGAAGGTACTCCAGAAGATATTCATCAAACCTCTCCGAATCCGTATATCCGTGCTCCGACGCATACTCCATAAAACCGCTTAAAACTTCACGGAAGAGGTTCTGAATCTGTTCAACCGATGCGGTGATGCCGCCGTTTGATTCAATGATCTCCAGAATATTTTCTTTGAGAATCTTCTGTGCGTCCGTACTTTTCAAATATCCTGCAAAGTCTTCGCTCAGCCCCGAATAATCTGCCTCCGGATGCTCTTTTGCGTAGTCCTGATAGCCGGAAATCAGATTTCCCGCCAGTTTTGTCATCCCTTCCGCCGAAACAGTCAGGTTCAGATTCCCCATCAGATCATTCAGATTCAAGCTACCTGCATCCGGAAGCTCGATCTGGATTCCGGAAAGATCCACCATTTTGGAAAGGTCCAGAGTGTTTCCATCCATCTGGAACAGGTCGGAAAAATCCACTGCTCCGGACAGACTGCCTGAGAGCGCATCGCTGTTGAACTGAAAAGCATTTTCCAGTGCATCCGTATTGACGGTAAATAACGAGTTCATATCCAGCCCGTTCTGGCTTTCTGTCTCACCGAACGCCTCCCCGGTAAAGACATTGACGTCCGGATTCGCAATCTGCTGTTTTACGATCTCACTGTCTTCCGCCTCTTCTGCCACATGCCGGGTCAAAGAAGACGGGTAGCCGATTCCGGAAGAAAGTGCCACTGCATTGGCATCTTCTGCAGGCTGGACAACACCTACTACCTTGAGATCTTCCCCGTTTTTCACGAGATCTTTCATATAGGTTTCATTGCCGGATTTGTCTGTCCAGACACCATACTGACTGTCGTACGTATAATAGTCCGCACTGTTGACCAGTTTAAAGGTAATACCGAGAAAATCTTCATAGGAATAGCTTCCCATATTTTCCGGTGTTTCGATATCTTCTTCATTGATAAACTGCCGGATCATCTCATCCAGTTCCACAGCATCCCGAAGTCCGAGTGTATAAAGCATAAAGTCACTGACGTTCCCGTTTGCCGTCAGGACAACCACACACTCATTATAATTCTCCGGCCATCGACCGGCCTTTACATCGTACTGCCCTTTATAGAGATTTTCATTTTCCGGCATTTCATAAAACATGTCCGTACTCATCATGGAGGACATCATACTGTTGGACCCGGAGGCTGATCCGAATCCAAGTGCATCAAATGAGCGGTCCGGATTCACCTGCCGGATAGAATCTCCATCTTCACGGTAAATCTGCGGAGATACAGAATAAGAGTATTCCACCGCATTGGTATAGTCTTTGATATCACTCTCACCGCTCTCCAGATACTTTTTTAAGGATTCCAGATCATTGGAATCCATGGTAGAAAACATATTGCTGACCATCTGGATCACATCCACATCGCCGGCCTCTTTCTCTTCCCCGCCTCCGTCTCCGAGCATGGCGGTCATATCAATCCCCGTGCTCTGGATTTCGAGCGGATACTCCGAAAGTGTATCCTCTTCCACTGACTGAATATACTGATTGACACCTGTAGAAAGCGCAAGAATCAATGCAATTCCGATAATTCCGATTGATCCCGCAAAGGAGGTCAGAAGCGTCCGCGCCTTTTTTGTCCTCAGATTATTAAAACTAAGGGATAATGCAGTCAAAAGTGACATGGATGATTTTCCCATGTTCTGATGCTCCGGCTGCTTCATTGCAGTTTCATCCACCTCATATGGATTGGAATCCGACCGGATCCTGCCATCTTTCAGATTAACGATCCGGGTCGCGTACTCCTCTGCCAGCTCCGGGTTATGGGTGACCATGACAACCAGCCGGTCCTTGGCCACTTCCCTTAAAAGATCCATTACCTGGACACTCGTCGCGCTGTCCAGCGCCCCCGTCGGCTCATCCGCCAGCAGGATATCCGGGTCATTGACAAGGGCACGCGCAATCGCAACTCTTTGCATCTGTCCTCCGGAAAGCTGGTTCGGTTTTTTATGTACCTGTTCTCCAAGTCCGACCTCTTCCAGCGCCTTCTGAGCCCTCTCGCGCCTTTCAGCTTTCCCGACTCCGGAAATCGTAAGTGCAAGCTCTACATTTGCCAGAATCGTCTGATGTGGAATCAGATTGTAGCTTTGAAAAACGAATCCGATCGTATGGTTTCTGTAGGAATCCCAGTCTCTGTCCTTATACTTCTTTGTCGATATCCCGTTGATAATCAGGTCTCCGCTGTCATAACGGTCCAGCCCTCCGACAATATTCAGAAGTGTCGTTTTTCCGGAACCGCTCGGTCCGAGGATCGCGACAAATTCATTGTCTCTTAAATTCAGACTAACATCATCAAGTGCTTTCTGCACCAGTTTCCCCGTCCGGTACTCCTTTCGTATGTGTTTGATCTGAAGCATATACGTTCTCCTTTTTTGTCATTCTTAAATCCAGTGAAAATACTCTCTCTGATAGCGTGCTTTCTCCCCCGTCATCAGAAGAATGTCATCGCAAAGCGCCAGAACCTTTCCTTTCTCCCGAAGCGAGTCCGTCTTTACCGTACTCATCAGCTCCTCGATCAATGCATAGGCTGCCTGTTTTTTCTCCTCCGGATATCCGGTCATCGGCTCTTCAAATTTTCGGCTTTTCTGATAGACCTCACGTATCAAAAGCTCCTCCCTGGCCATGGAAAGCCTGTCCTGCGGAATCTCACCCTTTATCACTGCGCGATAGCATAAATAAAGAAGCCTCGCATCGTTTAGCGCATTGTGAAGTGCTCCATCCACCGAGACATTCAGGATTCTTCCCATCTTTTCCAGGGAAAGACTCCCGTCCTTTCCAAATAAAGTAAAAAATAACTGAAGCGAAATATCCCTCATTCCTTCACCGATCCGGTACAGCTCCTCTTCCTCTTCATTCAGAAGCAGATTATCCAGAAAGACCGGCTTATCCGCGCTTCCAAAGACAAAGGTCTGCCGGATGTTCCATTTACGATACAGATCCAGCACTTCACGAAAAACCCGTCCGAATCCAGGCGCGTGGTCGACTTCCACCTGCCTGAGTCCTGTCAGCTCCATGCAGTATGGATTCAGCACAGTATTAAATTTAGGGCGTACAAGAGAATAGTATGATTCTTTTTCCTTCATACTTTTCCTCTCAACGATCAATATCCCGACGGAAATGATTTCCGTCGGGTATTTATTCTGATCCCCTGTATTATATTCCAGATCCAGAAACGCGATATAATTTCCAAGTCTCTCCTTCTGCCTGCCCTGCAGGCCCTGCATGGAAATCCGCCTGATTGACCGGATCTGTCCTTTATATTTTCGTTTAACCGCCGGTATGGACTGCTGCCCTTTTACGAGCTTGACACTTTCATCTTTCAGTGTAATCTCATACCACTTGTTGTCATGTTCTTTCCGGTATCTGTTCATCGTTTCACTCCTGTCATGATGTACAACCATATTATATGGTCTGTATCCGGAAAAATCAAGTAGTATGCCGGACCTACTGATTTGACTGGCTGGAAATCAGTGTCACTGTAATATCCTGGGAGGTGTATTCCCCGTCTGATCCTGCTGACTGTACAGTCAGCGTAACATCTTCTCCTGCACGGTAGTAGCCCAGTTCATTCTGGAGATCGCTGGTATCTGAGATGGTTGTTCCATTCAACGCGGTAATAATATATCCACGCTGCAGGTCGGAATCTGTATTATCCTGTGTAAGCCCTGTAATATAAACGCCCTGTGGCATTCCGTAACGTTCTGCCGTTGTCTCATCGATATCCATTACCTGAACTCCGAGACTTCCCTGTTCCTCTTCACTGACTCTTGTCTTTGTCTGCTGGTTCATCAGATTCTGAATAATATCAGAAACTTCGGAAACCGGAATGGCATATCCCATACCCTCTACAGACGAATCACTGATCTTCGCACAGTTGATGCCGATGACCTCACCTTTTGTATTCAGAAGCGCGCCGCCGCTGTTACCAGGGTTGATCGCTGCGTTTGTCTGAATCAGAGTTCCGTCATATCCGCTGATCTCTCTGTCCTTGGCACTTACAATTCCGTTCGTTACGGACTGTCCGTATCCAAGTGCGTTACCGATTGCAATGACTTCCTCTCCAACCTGCAGTGCATCAGAATCGCCAAGAGTTGCTGTCTTGATTGCTGACTTTGTATCACTGCTGATGCTGTCAAGCGGAACAGCTACAACCGCAAGGTCTTTATCGGAATCGGAACCCTTGATATTGGCTTCCAGACTGGTGTCATCATTAAATGTTACTGTCAGGGTATTTGCATTCTCTACTACATGAGCATTCGTCACAATCAGAAGCTCTGTATCATTCTCTCCGATGATAATACCGGAACCTACACTTGTGGCTTCCTGCTGGGATGTACCGCCGAAGAAGTTCTGTACTTCTTCCACTGACATATTCTGGATCGATACAACAAACGGCATGCTCGCTTTGACCAGATCCGTCAGATCTGTATCGGTTGTCCCTGAGGAGACCTGTGTCAGACTTGCCGTATCCGCCTGCGCAATCTGATTGGAAGAGCTGCCGCTTCCGCCCACCAGATAATTGACTCCATAAAATGCTCCCCCTGCTATGCCGCCAAAGAGAACGGCCAGCCCTGTAACTGCCGCGACCGTCTTGACGCCTTTTCTTTTCTTTGGGGACTTCTTGTGCGGGTCCTGCTCCGGAGTCTGCTGTCCATATGGATAAAAAGAATCCTGCTGGTAATTCTGCTGATAATCGTTCCGGTAATTCTGATATCCTTCGTATCCCTGTGACTGATCATTTGTCATATTGTCTTTGTTCTCTTCAGTATTTTTATGGAAATTGAAAAACTGTTTTTTCATAATTATGCACTTCCTTTTTTTATCCTTGTTTCCTTTTTACATTTATTACTATAATGTCTCATTGTGGTGATCATGTGATGAAATTTTGAAAAAAGTATGTCCTGTCACTTTTTCTTATTTTTTCCTTAAGTTGCTGAAAAGCAAATAGAAATCCGATATAATGAAATAAGAATATGATACTTTTGCATTCTATATTTATAAGGAGGGAATTGCATTTTATGAGTCGAAAAAGAAGACGTTCTTCTTCCCGGAAGAAATCCATGGTTCTTCCCGTGATCCTGATTGTGGCAGTCATTGTCATAATCGCAGCAGGAGTATTTCTTTTCTTCCGTCTGCGCGGTACAGGAGAGAATCCTTCCGATATTCTGAAGAATTATTTTTCCTATATCACTTCACAGGATTATGAAAAGATGTACAATCTTGTAGATACCGGGGATGTCTCCAAAGATGATTTCATTTCAAGAAATCAGAACATTTACGAAGGAATCGGCTGTTCCGATATCAAAGTAGAGATCAAATCCGAAGAAAAGGACAGTGTTTCCTATTCGGTTACTTTGACAACGCTCGCAGGAGAAATTTCCTATGATAATACAGCCCGATTTACAAACGACAGCGAAAAGGGGACCGTCCTTGTCTGGGATGACAGCGTGATCTTTCCAGAGCTGACTTCGACGGATAAAGTAAGGATCTACACCGATGAGGCCGCACGAGGCCAGATCCTTGACCGAAACAATGTCGTACTTGCAGGTACCGGCACCGCATATTCCGTCGGTCTTGTTCCTGGAGAGATGAACGAAGATCATTCTGCGGACGTTGAGACACTGGCAGAACTTCTCGGGATGACCAGTGACGCCATCGAATCCGAACTCTCACAGGGCTGGGTGACAGATGACTCTTTCGTGCCGTTGACAACCATCTCCGCTTCCGATGCGGATCTTCGAAGCCAGCTTCTCGAGATTTCCGGTGTGATGCTCTCTACTGTAGAAGTCAGAAACTACCCTTACGGAGAAGCCGCCGCACATCTGATCGGATACGTGTCCAGCGTCACTGCCGAAGATCTGGAAGAACATCCGGACGAAGGATACTCTTCTGACAGCGTCATCGGAAAAAGCGGGCTGGAATCTCTGTATGAAGACGAACTACGCGGGAAAAACGGTTATACCATAGTCATCGAAGATGAAAACGGGGAACAGAAGTCTGTTCTCGCCTATCAGGAAAAGACAGATGGTGAGGATATCCGGCTGACCATTGATATTACACTGCAGCAGTCTCTGTACGAACAGTTCCAGGAAGATGAAGGCTGCTCCGTCGCTATGAACCCGTACACCGGCGAGGTGCTTGCCCTTGTAAGTACACCATCCTACGACACAAACCAGTTCATTCTCGGTCTTACTACCGATCAGTGGGATACGCTGAACAATGACGAAAGCCAGCCTCTTTACAACCGCTTCCGTCAGACCTTCGCTCCGGGCTCCACGTTGAAGCCGTTTACAGCAGCCATCGGTCTGGCAGAAGGAACAATCGATCCGAATCAGGATTATGGAAGCAATGGCACAAGCTGGCAGAAAGACGCAAGCTGGGGCAGTTACTATGTCACTACCCTGCAGGACTATTCACCGGGTACTCTGGAAAATGCACTGATTTACTCAGATAACATTTTCTTTGCCAAGGCGGCTCTGAATCTCGGAGCAGACAAGTTTACCGCCGGTCTGGACAAATTTGGTTTCAATCAGGTTGTTCCGTTTGAGATCAAGATGTCCCAGTCCCAGTACGACAACGACGGCTCCATCACCGAGGAGATTCAGCTTGCCGACAGCGGTTACGGACAGGGACAGGTACTGGCCAATCCGCTTCATCTGGCTGTCATGTATACGGCCTTTTCCAATAACGGAAGCATGATTCAGCCTTACCTGATTTACAAAGACAATCCGTCTGCTACCGTTTGGATTGAAAACGCGATCTCTCAGGAGAATACATCCATTCTCACAGAAGATCTGAAATCCGTAGTCAACAACCGGGCCGGCTCCGGCTATGCGGCACACCGCAACGATGCGGAACTCGCAGGAAAAACCGGAACTGCGGAGCTCAAATCCGAGCAGGGAACTACCGGTCAGGAAATCGGCTGGTTCAGCGTCTTCACCACTGATCCGAATGCAGCCAAACCGGTACTACTTGTCAGCATGGTGGAACATGTAGAAGATAAAGGCGGAAGTACGTATGTTGTGGAAAAGGATGATGCTGTGTTGGATGAGTATCTGGGATCATGATGGATGAAGCGGGGAAATGATGATTTTGACATTTCAGGGGAAGGTGTGACTCATGCGAGCCAAACCTTCCCCTGTTTAGAACCGTCTATTTCCTGACGGCCCCTTGTCTTATTATTCTACTTTTTCTTTTACTACAGTAACCTGACACCGCTTTTTATAACAGGCAATGCCGTACTTCAGAATCGAGTGGCAGCCCTCTTCCCGTAATTCTTCCGCATATCTGTTTTTATCGATTTGAGCAATGGCTTCCCGACAGACGACTTCAAACTGACTTTCCTCTGCATATTTGACTTCTATAATTATGCCAAGTTCCTTTTCTTCATCGTAAATCCAGATATCGTTGTATCCATTTCCGGATTCCTTATTGGATTTCAAAATCCAGCCATCTTTATACCCCAGTATTCCAAGAAGGATGCCGTGATAAAAGTTTTCTTTCAATGTCTTTTGTACAAACGTATCCCGAATGCTGATGGATTTCTTCAAATAAGAACTAAAGAGCTTCTCTACTTCGGCAGCATTCCCCTGCTCCAATGCATTGCAGAAAGATTCCAGAAGTTTCCCGTCCTTTGCAACTTCTTTCTTAAACATCGCCATAATCTGTCTGATGAAGATACTTCTAATCTCCAGATTTGGAATTACCAGCTTATATCGATCACCATCTGCAGGCTCTTGTCTGGTCAGATACCCGGTCATAAAAAGCATACTCCATAAGTGATTCACAGAATCATAAATCTCATGATACGTCAAATCCTCATGAATTTCTTTCTCTACTTCCTTCCCATCAATCAGCGCTTCCATTTCACCTTTCATCACTCCATTTCCCATCTTTTCAATGAAGTGACGTACAACGTCATTTCCGCTCGTATTGATCCAGTAATTTTTTGGCGCAGCGTCTTTATCATCTATCAAATCATCACAATAACTGATGACGTCCCACGGGCAGTAGACATCCAACGTTCCAAAATGATAGCCATCATACCACTCCCGGACAGTCTGAACTTTCGCTTCCTGTCCATAATATGCCAGCATTTCCTTTACTTCACTGTCCGTAAACCCAAAATATTCATCAAACCGAACGTCTGTAATAGAATAAATCTTGAAATTATTTAGTCCAGTGAAAATACTCTCCTTTGCCACGCGCAGGCAACCTGTCAGCACTGCAAAATAGAGGCTGGAGTTCGTTTTCAAAACCTGCTGAAGCAGATTTCTCATCAAAAACACCATTTCATTATAATATCCCTGCTCGTTGGCTTTTGACAGCGGAACATCATACTCATCAATCAGAAGGATCACTTTTTTCTCATAGTGTTTCTCCAAAAGTGAAGAAAGGGTCTTTAAACTTCCCATCAATACTGAATCCGACATTGCGAAACTGCCCCTCTGTTCATGGTCTGTACAGACTAGCTGTTCATACTGCCGACGTTCCACTTCATTCAGTTTTGGACTGGATTTAAGAAGTTCATAAAACCGAAGTGCTTCATTTCCAATCACAGAACATAAAAGTGTACGTGCAACATCATAGTCGGATCCTTCCACATCCTTCAGACTGATAGAAATCACAGGAAACTTTCCCATATACTCTTCACAGATCTCTTTCTCCTCCGAAATCTTCAAACCATCAAACAGCGCCCGATTACCGCCGATTTCAAAAAAAGCTTTTAACATGCTCATATTCAGCGACTTTCCAAAACGTCTTGGACGCGTAAACAGATTCACTTCGCCCCATCTTTGAATCAAATCCCGAATCATTACCGTTTTATCTACATAATAAAAATCCTGTGTACGGATCTTTTCAAAACTTTCGATTCCTACCGGCAGTTTTTTCTTATTCACATTACTCATCTGCTGACCAGCCTTTCTCCCAGCATTACAATCAGGCCTTTACAACCATACATTCCTTTTTGTAAAATGCCATTCCGTACTTGATGATCTTCTTCATTCCCCGACGCCGGAGACCTTCTGCATAGTTTCTGTCTTCAATCTGCTTTAATGCTTCCGCACAGGCCCCGTCTAAATTACCATCATTTGCATATTTTATTTCGATCACAATCCCCGTCCGCTCCCGAGTGCTGATAGAAATATCACTGTATCCTGTCCCGGTCTCATCATTGGACTGAACCCTCCATCTTCCCTGGCTTTGCAACAGTCCCAATACCATTCCATGATAAAAGTTCTCTTTCCTATTCATTCGCACTGCTGTATCACGCACGCTGATCGAATCCCATAAATAATCATGGAGCATGTCCTGAATTGTGGATACATCTTCAGCCGGGAATGCCGCGCAGAATCGATGAATCCTCGCAGAATCCGCAAGGGTTGTTTCCTGAAACCATTCCTTTACCAGATCAATAAACAATTCCCTTACTTCCCGGTTCGGAAGCGCCAGTTTCACCTGCTTTCCATTCAGGCGTTCTTTCAGGGTCAGATATCCAGTGGAATACAGAACACTCCAAACATTATCAATCGAGTCCTCCACATCCCGGCAAGCCAGTTCCTGCCGGAGTGTTTTCGTAATCGTACCCCCGCCGATCAACTGCTCTATTTCATTCCGTGTGGTCTGGTCCGATCTTCCCAGTAAACGACGGACAAGATCATTCCCACTTGTATTCGCCCAATAATTCTCAGGTTCGGCTTCCGGATCTGCCAGCAAAACATCACAATAATTAATCACATCCCATGGGCAGTATACATCCACTTTACCGAAACGATATCCATCGTACCATTCCCGTATCACATTCTTATATGACGTCAAACCATAAAAGCGCAAGATTTCATCTGCATCTGCATCCGTAAAACCAAAATATTCATCATACCGGACATCGGATATCGTATGTATTTTCAGGTTGTTCAGTCCGGTAAAAATACTTTCTTTGGAGATTCTGAGACACCCTGTAAGCACCGCAAAATACAGACTGTCATTCGTCTTCAGCGCATTGCCAAGCAGATTACGGATGAAATTTACCATCTCATCATAATATCCGGACTGAAACGCTTTATCCAATGGAACATCATACTCATCGATCAGCAGGATGACACTCTGACCGTAATGTTGCTTCAACAACCTGGAAAGTGTATTCAAACTGTCGATCAATGTAGCATTTGACATAGCATAACTCGCTTCACTTTGACTGTCTACATTAATGAGACGTTCATACGCCGTTCTATCTTTCTCATCCAAAAACGGACTTTCAAGTAAAAAACGAAAACCTTTGGCTTCATTTCCAATTACTGTCTTTAGTGCTGCCAACGCTGTTTGAAAATTCAAGCCGTCCACACTTTTCAGGCTGATAGAAATCACCGGGAACTTCCCCATATATTTTTCGCATAGTTCCCTTTCCTCTGCGATCTTCAGTCCTTCAAATAAAGTTGGATCATTTCCAATCTCAAAAAAAGATTTCAACATACTGATATTCAAAGATTTACCAAAACGTCTGGGACGGGTAAATAAATTCACTTCGCCCCAATTTTGCAAAAGTTCTTTAATGAACATTGTCTTATCAATATAATAAAAATCATTACTTCTGATTTTTTCAAATCCATCGATGCCGATAGGAAGTTTCTTTCTCATCCTCCCCATTCTCCTTTCCGATGCCAGTGACATAAACAATAGGATGTCCTCTTTTCTGTCTGGAAAGGGCAGCTGCCCAGCCAGATTTTAAAAGGACATCATTCACCTGTTATGCTTTACTTTATCATGAAGATGGAAAGCGGTCAAGGTTGGGAGTATCCTTATCTTACCTTCCACGCTTCCTTGACCTTCATTGCTGTCACATAGATCATACCGCCAAAAATTCCTCCCAGCGTATTGTAAAACAGATCGGAAAGCTGGAAGGTCCCCAGGCAGAGAAGCAGCTGTAGAAATTCAATTCCAAGGGATGTCCCAAAACCGATTCCCAGAGCGGATGCCAGCATCCATGTCACTTTTCTGGTTTTCCATAGTTTATGAGAGAACGTCCAGAACAGAAGCAGGATGTACGGAATAAGAAGAAAGACATTCTCAGCTGCCTCTGTGCTCAGCTTACCATCATCTCCGTTCAGTCCCCATCCTCCCATCACATTGGATAACGGGTTGCTCCAGATACTTCTGTTCAACAGCGTCCGGAAGAGCATCAGCGCCACATAAAAAACAAACAGGAACATCTTTCGGAATTCGGATGACTTCCGAAACATTTCCAGCCAGATCTTCACCGCCCGTTTCCAGCTGGTCGCTTTGGCGAACAGATAGAAAAACATAAAAAATATGGCAAGAAGAACTGCAAAGCCAAAAGGCTCATATATGGCTTTGAGAATGTTGGTCAAAATTGTTTGAAGGATAGAAATCATGATCACCTCCCGGAAGGTTCCTTTCTAATTTGTTAACAAGGTTATCGGTAATAGTTTAGCACTTGTTTCCGTTTCTCTGCAATACTCATCCGTTTCTTCAGGAGTTCCCGTTTCTCCTTTCCTGATCCGTATTCCAGAAACAGTTCAAACCATCGTTTCACAACGAAATACGGATATAGGTATGGTTTTTCTCTCAATTTAGGATAACGGTCTCCCAGTCGTATCCTGGATGGAAAAAGAATCCTTTTCCATTTGTTTTCTCCGGAATCTATTTCCACCGCGGTAAATCCGGAAAGTTTCCTGTCATTATTCTCCCCGAAGCCGTAAATGCCTCCTGCAAACATATCATCCAACAGTGCTTCCGGGCGAACCTTTTTGCGGATAAACGTGCCCGGAATATTTTCAAGCTCCAGATGCAGATAATCTGTCCCCGCATTCAGGATTGCGGCAAACAGTTTCTGCATATGATGCTCTTTCAGGAACTGTTCAAATTTGTCCCAGTCAATCCATTCGGAAAGCTTTTGGATGCCAAGAAGCAGATCGATCATCTGGCGGATTCCCACTCCAGATCCATAGAGGTGCTTGTAAAAATGTGACATCAGCTGAATCATCTGCTCATTCGGCTCCAGTACGAAAAAGTCATGTCCCTCGAATGTAATCTGTTCCGTCTTATCCAATAAATTCATAAACTGCTCATTCAGCTGTTTCTGCATCGCATTTTCTTTTCCGATCGCATTCAGATGAACTTCCAGATAGAGTGAACCATCCTGCGCAAGATACGTGATCTCCTGCTCCTCCTCAATATCCGGTACATTGATCGATTCCTCATTTGTAAAATGAAGTTCCCGTAATACTTCATGACAGACTTTCAGATTTTCCGGGTCAATCAGGATATCCTCATCTCCAGACGGACGAAGCTCCGGGTGAGCATACCAGACTCTGCAGGAAATTCCCTTCAGTACTACGTAACGAATCCCCCGCCTGGTCAGTTCGTCACAAACCCGTGCGAAAGATTCCGTCTGGATCACCTGCCTGCCAGCCGTTGCAACTGCTTCACTCATCCACTTCTGCTGTAATGACACCGGAACTTTCTGAAAGGCCGGCAGACGATACAGCTGATCATAGATCATTGGTGATAGTTTCTGTTCGGAACTGATCTTATATAAACGCTTCCAGTCTTCAGGCAACTGATAGCCCTGAAAATCAGGCGGCTGATTGATCAAAGCTGCGGAAATGATTTTTAAAAAGTCACGCTGTTGAGTGTTCATGTGAATGTCCTTTCCCATATCATCCAAGACTTAGCCTGGTTATTTTCGGATCAAAATTTTTTTGTTGAATACCATATCGATACGATAAAGCATTATGCAAAAAACATCCGTAAATGTTCTGTTATCTGTTGCTCCAAAACAGATGCCTCTTCTTTACTTTCTGCACAAACTGAAACATACACTTTCAGTTTTGGCTCTGTGCCGGAAGGTCTCACAACAACCGAACACTGATCCTCCAGCAGATATTTCAGAACATCCGATTTCGGAAGACCATTCAGCCCTTTTTCATAATCCAGCACTTTCTCAACCTTCTTCGGCCCAATGGTATCTAATCCATTGCGGAATTCTGCCATAATTTCCTGCATTTTCTTAAAACCTGAGGGGCCTTCAAATTCATAGGAATGCAACGTATTCAACCGGTAACCATATATTTCATAGAGTTCCTGCAGTTTATCCAGAAGACTGATTCCTTTAGAAGCGTAATATGCAAACATCTCGCAGATCATATACGCACCATTCACACCATCTTTATCCCGCACGTAAGTACCTGTCAAATACCCATAACTCTCTTCAAATCCAAAAATGTAGGAATCTTCTTTTCCCCGCTTCTCCAACAACCCGATCTGTTCTCCAATGAATTTAAATCCCGTCAACACATTGACTGTACGCACATGGTAATGTTCCGCAATCTGCTCGCCCATATCCGTTGTGACAATCGTTTTGATCATCACCGGGTCTTCCGGCATTTTTCCATGCTTTTTCTTCTGAGAGCAAATATAATCAAGAAGCAGCATTCCAGCCTCATTACCGGAAAGCAAAACATACTCTCCCTGTTTATCCTTTACAGCAATTCCAACACGATCACAATCCGGATCTGTGGCAAGAAGCAAATCAGCATTACATTGTTTTGCATACTCCATTCCAAGCTTCATTGCTTCTTTGATCTCCGGATTCGGATAAGGACAGGTTGGGAAATTTCCATCCGGCTCTTCCTGTTCTTTCACCACAGTTATATTCGTGTATCCAGACTCTTTTAGGGCTCGTAATACCGGTTTCAGTCCCGATCCGTTCAACGGAGAATATACAATTGCTACATTCTTATTCACTTCTTCACCATATAAAACAGACTGGTTTTTCACTTCAGAAAGAAAATCGTCAAGCACCGTATCCTCGATATATTGAATCTTTTCGTCTGCCAAAGCTGTTTCAAATTTGGTTCTCTTTACATCCGTAAATAAATCCAGCTTCTCAATTTCATTCAAAATTTCTGCCGCCGCATCGGTCGTAATCTGACATCCATCGAATCCATATACCTTGTAACCATTATATTTGGCCGGGTTATGACTTGCAGTAATCATCGCCCCTGCACTTGCATGAAGATACCTTGTTGCAAAAGAAACTGTTGGAACAGGATTTAGTTCCGGCCAGATCCGTACACAAATCCCATTTGCAGCAAACACAGACGCAGCTACTTTGGCAAACATATCTGATTTGATTCTGGAATCGTATCCAATTACCACAGAAGGCGTTTCAAAATGCTTTACGAGATAGTCGGCAAGTCCCTGAGATGCTTTCGCAACCGTGTAGACATTCATACGATTTGTTCCTGCACCGATTGTTCCACGAAGCCCCCCTGTCCCGAATGCAAGGTTTCGGTAAAAAGCATCCTCGATCTGCTCTTCCCTCATTTCTTTCAATTCCGTTACAATATCCTGATCCTCTGTGGCATATTGAAGCCATCGTTCATATTCCTGTTTATAATCCATATATCCTCCTTGTCGGCGTTTTGTCCGAATTTTCCGTTTTCTGTTTCTTATCCTCTCACATCTAAAAACTGTGCGCAGCCGTGAAGGGTCAACTCCATAGAATCTGCCGGTACAAAAATACAATCTCCCTTATAAAACATCTGCGTTTCGCCTTCATAGCGAATCATACCGCAACCCTTCACACAAAGGAGAACCCGGAAACTGACTTCATCGGCCCGGTATCGAACGATCTGCCGACGATCCGTGTTTACGATCATGCGATACACCTCAAAATATTTACAGCGGCAAAGAAGTTCATTCGCCACTCCCGGCCGGTACTTCAATACCCGTAAAGGCTGCCTTGGCGCCGCACTGCTTTTCAAATTCGCTACCGCCATCGCCTTATCTATATGCAATTCCCGTTTCTTCCCATTTTTGTCAATCCGGTCATAATCATATAACCGGTAGGTCAGATTAGAGTTCTCCTGTATTTCAGCTACCAAAGCTCCGGCTCCGATCGCATGAATCGTCCCCGCTTCGATGAAGAAAAGATCATCCTTTCGAATCGGTACCTGCTGCAGATACTTCATAATCGTGCCTTCACAGATCGCTTTCCTGATGGTCGGCTCGTCAACATCATGACTCAGTCCGTAAACAAGCTTTGCATCCTTACTGGCATCCAAAACATACCACATCTCTGTCTTTCCAAGCTGTCCATGTTCATGCTCTCTGGCATAAGCATCCGTCGGATGCACCTGAACAGAAAGATCCTTCTTGGCATCAATCAATTTAATGAGAATCGGAAGTTCCTTTCTGCCTGCATGCCGTATCCCCAGATAGTCCGGATGCTGTCTGATGACCTCTGTCAACTCCATTTCATCAAAACTGCCTCCTATAACATAAGACGGTCCGTCCGGATGTGTACTGCATTCCCATGTCTCAGCTAATGGACTTAACTCTATATTCTTTGCAAATTCGTCATTCAGTCTGTTGCCTCCCCAAAGATAATCTTTTCCGGAAGGCCGCAGTAATAATGGTTGCTTTCTCATAATTTTACTGTTCTAACTCAAATTTTTGCTTATCCTCTACACTGATGTCTTTTCCAAGCTGTACCTCGATGAGTTTTAATTCGGTATCTGCCAGAATCGTATGCCTGCATCCGGCGCTCATTGTGATCACATCCCCAGCCTGGACATTCTGTTCCATTCCATCCACGATCGTTCGTCCTGTCCCGCTGATAACAACCCAGACCTCATCCCGATTTCTGTGGCTGTGATAATTCATGGAATGCCCTGCATTTAAAGTAACCTTAATCGTAAGGCTTTCCGCCTCTACGTCAATGACCTGAAAACTTCCCCAGGATTTTTCCGCAAACATAATCTGCTGTTCAAACTGATCTACGTATGGCTTAATATAGGAACTCTGCTCTTTGTCCGAAACGAGAATCCCTTCCGGCGAAGCGGAGATCACCACATCGTGAAGCCCCATTGCAAGAATTGGAACATCCATTTCATTGACGATCTGAACTCCGGAACACTCCTCATTCAGAACACCTTTTCCGATTACCGCATCTCCCATCACTTCTGTCAAAGTATTCCAGGTTCCGATGTCCTTCCACTGTCCCGGAAACCGCTGAACCTGAATTTTTTCTTCTTTCTCTACAACTGCATAATCAAAAGAAATCTTTGTGAGTGTATCGTATTTTGCAAACAAATCCTGATAATCCGTAAACTCAATCAATTCATGCGCCTTTTTCAGAACATATCCTAATTGATACGCAAAGACTCCTCCATTCCAAAGAGCTCCCTGTGCAATATACTCTTTTGCAGTCTCTGCCGAGGGTTTTTCCTTGAAAGTTGATACAAAAGCGGTCTGATCAGCTGTCTCAGGAATGATATAGCCATATTTTTCAGATGGATACGTTGGTTCAATTCCCATCAAAACAAGGTTGGCTTCTCCTTTTTCTGCCTGATCAGAAAGTTTTTTCAATGCTTCAAAATAATCATCTTCCACATAAGGATCCACCGGGCATACTACAACCGGCTCTTCCGGACCTACCCCCTGTACATCAGCAAGATATGCTGTTGCCAGAGCAATTGCAGGGAAGGTATCTCTACGACACGGTTCTACCGAAATTCCAACCTCTTCTCCCAGCTGATTATGGATTGCCGAAACCTGTGTTTTACTTGTTGCGATAGTTACCGTAGCTTCTGCATCAATACTTTTGATCTGTCGGTAGACACGCTGAACCATGGATTCGTACTCTCCGTCTTCTGTTCGAAAAATCTTGATAAACTGCTTGGAACGAATATCATTTGACAGCGGCCAGAGACGTTTTCCCGAACCGCCGGATAATAATACAATATTCATGTTTCTTTCTCCTTTGTACCATTACAAGGTTCTTATCTTTCTGCACGCATCGGGTTATTCAGGAAGTCCTCATAGGAAAGACGAATTCCCTCTTCCAACTCTGTCCGATATGTCCAGCCAAGTTTTGTGGCTTTCGAAACATCAAGCAGCTTTCTTGGAGTTCCGTTTGGTTTGGATGGATCCCATTCAATCTTTCCTGTATATCCAACTACCTTTGCCACTAGTTCTGTCAGTTCTTTAATTGTCAGTTCTTTTCCTGTACCTGCATTGACGGTCTCATCTCCGCTATAATGATTCATTAAGAATACACAAAGGTTTGCCAAGTCATCTACATATAAAAATTCACGCAGTGGACTACCATCACCCCAGCATGTTACGCTCTCTTTTCCTTCCACTTTTGCTTCATGGAACCGGCGGATCAATGCCGGAAGTACATGGCTGTGAGTCGGATGATAATTATCATTCGGGCCGTACAGATTGGTCGGCATCACACTGATATAATCGGTTCCATACTGCTTATTTAAAAATTCGCAGTATTTCAGTCCACTGATCTTAGCCAGCGCATATGCTTCATTTGTTTTTTCCAGTTCACTTGTCAAAAGACAGCTCTCCTTCATCGGCTGCGGAGCCATCCGCGGATAAATGCAGGAACTTCCCAAAAATTCCAGCTTCTTACATCCATTTTTCCATGCAGAATGAATGACATTCATTTCCAGAATCATATTGTCATACATAAAATCTGCCAGCGCACTCTGGTTAGCAACGATTCCTCCCACCTTCGCAGCTGCAAGAAAGACATATTCCGGTTTTTCCTCGGCAAAAAACTGCTCTACTGCCTCCTGACGGCACAGATCCAGTTCTGCATGTGTACGTGTAATAATATTATTGTAACCTTGACGCTGCAATTCACGAACAATGGCTGATCCAACCATTCCTCTGTGTCCTGCAACGTAAATCTTTGCGTCTTTTTCCATCATTTCGCTTCTCTTCTTTCTATAAAAAATGTATTTCTCACAATTATCTATGCGTTTTTCATCGCTTTTTCCCGTCTTGCAAGTTCACGATCATGTTTTGCCATAATCTCAACAAGTTCCTCATAACTTGTCTTCTGCGGATTCCATCCAAGAACTGTTTTGGCCTTTGTCGGGTCACCCCAGAGATTATCTACGTCTGTAGGCCTGAACCAGGCTGGATTGACACATACCAGCATTTTTCCAGTGTTGGCGTCATATCCCTTTTCGTCCAGTCCTTTTCCTTCCCAGCGGATTGTAATTCCATTGGCCGCAAATGCTTTTTCCGTAAAATCACGAACCGTATGCTGTACGCCGGTAGCAATCACGAAATCCTCCGGCTTTTTCTGCTGCATAATCAGCCACATACATTCTACATAATCTTTTGCATATCCCCAGTCACGGAGAGAATCCATGTTGCCGAGTTCCAGATGATCCTGCAGTCCCTCTGCAATCCGTCCTGCTGCCAGCGTAATTTTTCTTGTAACAAAATTCTCACCACGGCGTTCGGATTCATGATTAAACAAGATACCGTTTACTGCGAACATCCCATACGCTTCCCGGTATTCCTTTGTAATCCAGAAGCCATACTGCTTTGCAACTGCATAAGGGCTGTACGGATGAAATGGAGTCGTTTCTTTCTGCGGTACTTCTTCTACTTTCCCATACAATTCAGAAGTAGATGCCTGATAAATTCTCGTTTTCCGCGTCAGCCCTAAAATACGCACTGCTTCCAGAATACGAAGAACACCAATCGCATCCACATCTCCGGAATACTCCGGTACATCAAAAGATACCTGTACATGGCTCTGGGCAGCCAGATTATAAATCTCATCCGGCTGAACGATATTGATAATGCGAATCAAGGAAGAAGAGTCTGATAAATCCCCATCATGCAGTGTGATCTTATCCAACAGATGGTCGATTCTTCCTGTATTGGAAATCGATGCTCTTCGTACAATCCCGTGAACTTCATATCCTTTTTCCAGAAGAAATTCTGCAAGATAGGATCCATCCTGCCCTGTAATACCTGTAATCAATGCAACTTTGCTCATTGTTCAAAACTCCTTTGTTTTTCATCAGTTTTTGTGTTCTGGTAGTTATTGTAGCCAGAGCAAACACGAAAATGAATTTCCTATCATGGTAAAAAGCTGCACAATATTGGGTTTTGGCTCACAGCCTCACTCAAATATTGTGCAGCTTTTTCTGTTTCTCTTCTTCGGTTTCCGAATTTCGCTCTTCTCGCTGTCTGGCAGTTCCAGAGCCTCTCCATGTTTTTCGGAATTTACTTGGACTTGTTCCCTCCATCTTTTTAAACAATCTGCTTAAATAAGTTGGTTCGATATGTAGTTCTTCCGCAATCCGTTCCACGGTTTCATCCGTAAACCGCAGCTGTTTCTTAATGTAGGTTACCCGCAGCTGATTCAGATAAGCATTGACCGTTACCCCGTAACGCTCCTTAAATAACTCCAGAAGATAATACTTACTGATATAGAAGCGGGACGCCAGATCGTCCAAAGTGATTTTCTCTTTGAAATTTGCATCCAGATATTCCTTCACCTTCTGGATATCAATGGTGTCTGAACTCGTTTCCGCTCTCTTATCTGCATCCCAGGCATCTTCCATCAAGAGAATTAATAACGAGGAAAGTTTCTCATGGATACGCATGTCTCGGACATAATCTGGTGAGGAAGCAATATTGTATAGTTCATCCAGAATTCGGTGGTAAGTGTCTAACTGGTTCGTTTGAAACACTGGCTTTCCGCCTCGTTCCTGATATTTACGGTAGATAGCACCCATGTTGGGACTGTAAAAGTGGCACCATTGAAGGGACCACAATCTATCCGTCTTTTCCTCATTACCACCCTGTCTACCGTTATCACTTTCCGCAATCGTTACATTACCGCGACGTGTGGAAATCATCTGATATTCTTCTGTGGTTACGTTGAAGCCAGTCTCATGGCTATACTTTTTTTTACAATCGATAAACACACAGGTACCGGGACTTAGCTTGTACTGCTTTCCTTCATAGGTAAGCTTCCCATCGCCGCTTAAAACTGTGAAGAAAAGGCATGAACTTAAGCCACTTCTTTCGTTTTTATGTGGATAGACAGCCTGCAATGTTCCTGTTTCCTGCAGATGGATGAGAGAGGACCGGGCGAAGGTTGATGGAGTGTAAATGATACGGTTGGAAGAAACAGGGTTAATACTGGAATATGAAAACAATGAATCTAACAATCTACTCTCCTCCCTATTTAGTCAAGTGTTTTTCCCCTTAAAATCAAGGGATTTCTAAGTTCCTATCTCAGATGAACGAGCCTCGATCATGAGCATTTTCTGTATCTGGTACAAAAATAGGTGGTTATGGGTATACGAAATAAAACGTCTCTCTTTTCCGCTTTACATGGCCTTTTGTATACCCATCCATCTATGGCAGCGCACCTCCCGTGTCTACCAGGATCTCTGTACATTTCTGCACTGGTCCTCACTTCCTTCGTCCCGCCTGCCCATAACCAGGGTGTCAGCTTAGCTCCTTGCCAGGGTCTTGCCCTATGGAAAATATTCCCGCCGACTACTGGCTCATTCTTTGTAATCATAACATTTACTGACCGGCTTCCCGTGACAGCGCTGTTCCCAGCGGACGTTTCCCTCTCACGTTCTGCCTTTCTGCTTTTCAGTCAGCTGCTTCCTCTCCGGCGTGGCTGAACTCTACGGCCAGAGTCTCTTTTGATCTGACCACTCACTTCAGCCACGTCAGCTTTTCTTACGATGACTTATCTTCTTATGCTGCCTGGGCACTCATTCCCGGCCTCCTGATATCACGCAGCATCTTTTCCCCATCATACTCTACTCCCTTTGTCAGTATGGCATAGAAGACTCGAAGAACTTTACATGCTATCACTACGACCGACTGCATCTTTTTCAGGGGATTCTTATCCCTTGTTTGATAATACCGGTGAATCTCCCTGAATTCGCCATTTTTCCCTATCACGGATATCGCCGCTTCATACAACACATATCTCAGCCTCTTCCGTCCCCGGTAACTGATATGGCTTTCGCCTGCATGCTTCCCTGAGCTGTTCTTCACAATCGCATATCCCGCCAGCTTCTGTAACTGCTTCGGATCATCAAACCTGCTCAGATCGCCAACTTCTGAGATAAATCCACATACCGTTTTCAGCCCGATCCCTTTGATCTCTAGAAGTTTATCTACATATGGAACTTCCTTGATCTTTTCTTCTATCTTAGCCATCAGCTCCTCCATACGCCTGCCATACTTCTCATAGTCTTCCAACAGATTTCGGATCTCCAAGGATGCTGTTTCCGGTGCTTCCTGGCTCCCAACGCTGTGCTCCGCTGCCGATAACAGGGTCTTTGCCCTCTTCATCCCGGCGCCTCTCAGCCTTGCGTTCCGCCAGATCTGGTTGATCCCTTCCGCTCCCAGTTCTTTGATCCTCATCGGAAGCGGAGCCTCCTTAAGCACCATCATCCCGCTTACTGCATCCAGTTTCCCATAAACGTCTTTATATTCAGGAAAATAGATACTGATCCATCGCGCGATTCGGTTTCGAACCCTTGTGATCTCTTCCTGTGTCTGGAAGCGCAGGTTTGAAAGGCTCCGGATCTCTGCATAAACCCCTGTAGGAATATAAGGACAGGAAAAACGTCCTTCATTCACCAGTGCAGCAATGGTTTTTGGATCTTTACGGTCATTCTTCTCCGGATTATTGTCATCCATTTCCTTCGATTTTTTTACATGGTGCGGATTCACATGAACTGGTCTCATCCCGCTGTCCTGCAGGAACTTCCCAAGATTGAACCAGTAATGTCCTGTTGGTTCCATTCCGGGGATCACAGCAGTTTTGCCTGATTTCTCTTTGATATCCTCGACCCACGCTATGAATGTCAGGAACCCGGCTTCATCATTGCTGAATGCCAGTGGCTTATCAGAAAATTCATAATTACGCCAGTCGAATGCCCTTACATAATGAGTTTCACTTCCGACATCAATCCCAAGGATTAAAGTTTCTTCCGTAATAGATGCAATTTTTGCGTTTTGTGTGTTATACTTCATTTTAGATACCTCTCTGTTTTATAAGATTTTACTAACCGCTCAAAGTCAGCAAATCTTATTTTACTCTGAGGTATCCTTTTTTCTCAACCACCTTTCATGGGATTCCCTATATTTGAATTATACAGGAAGCTCCTTTATGAAATTTCAAAACAATTATCTCAACTCTTGCAAATCCTTCAGTTCGTTTAGTTCTTTTCATTCTTTCAACTTAATCCCATTCCTATCTTCCTCACTGATTACATATTCCTTTATATTACCAGGACATGGAATTTCAATTGTATTCCAGCGCGCATATCGTACGGCATCAGCACAGAAGTCTGCATCCACACACCACTGTATGAGTATGTTAGGTTCGAGAGTTAGGTATCCATGTGCAAAATTTTTTGGTATGTACATCATTTTCTGATTTTCTGTACTGAGAATCTCCGCAATGTTACTGACCACCCGTAAGTGAGTCAGCCCTTATATCCGCAGCAACAGCAGAGATTGATTGATCCTATGCCAAGATTTAGTGCACGCTAAACAAGAAATTTATCTGCATCTTAACTTACTAAAAGCAGTTCGTTTGTCTTCGTTTACTCACATGGTTTTTCAAAACCATTTAGCAACATGAAATCACAATGACTATGAAGACGTTAGGTATTAAAAAAGACTTCAATATATCCGAATATCAGACGATATGCTTGCCGAGAATCACATATTTTAAACCAGTTCAGCTATTCCCGTTTGATATGCCCATAAAACGATTCGATGACGGTTTTATTCCTCAATTCCGGAGGTTGTGGTTCTTTCGCAATTATCCGTTTTTTCTTGCTTCATATTAATATCCTATAATCCACTTGACCGTCCTAATTATTCCTTCATCGAATGAAATTTTCGGAACAAACCCTGTGTCTCTAAACAAATTAGTAACATCAAAAGTTTCTTTTGGCAAGGAAACCACATTGGCTGTTATCTGACCAAATCCTAAGGGAACCTTTGTTCCACCATTCATCCTATTGGTAATATCTCCGACCACTTTCAGAAACTCTTTTAGCGGTTTTGCTTGGCCAGATCCAATAACATAATTTGTACCGTCAACACCTTTTTCAGCAATCAAATATAGGGCATGTGCGACATCTTCAACATGTACAAAATCATAGTACTGATTTCCGTTTGACAGTGCCGGTTCTTCTCCCAAAACGATCTTTCTTATAATAGTATTAATAAGACGAGTAGACTTTTCTCCTTCTCCATAAGTATTAATCAAAGGCCAAAAAAATCTAATTCCCACATTGCCCGATTTTGCTTTCCCCATCCAATGAGCAGCGATTTTTGCTGATTTGTACATATATCCCATATTAGAAATCATTTTATCTTCCTGCATTTCTACTATAGCTTCTGCCTCATGTAAACTTCCTGCACCAACAAAAGTTTTAATAGACATTTTGACCATTGCATCAATCAGGTCTAGTGTTGACTGCAAATTCTGAATTTGTATAGCCTGATCTCTGGCATCCAAATCTGATACCCCCTGCCAAGCAAAATGAAATACTGCATCAATGTCTCGGTCTGCGATTAGTTCTGGAAGTAATCTATAATCGCAAATATTACATTTTATAATTTTAACAGGAAGAGATGTTATCTCTAATATATTTCTTGAATTTTCCCGTACAACAGCTATAACCTTCACATCTTGTTTAACGAGCTCTTTTACAAGATATTTGCCTATGAAGCCTGTTGCACCTGTTATTATTGCTTTATTCATATCCATCCTCACAACGATTCATTTTTTCCACATATTCGGAAAGAGTTGGCCAGTTAGCATCTTTTTCTGTCGCAATGATATTTTTAATTCCATACTCTTTTAGAGGCCAAGGTATGTTTAGTTCTGGATCGTTCCATCTTATCCCTCCACATGATTCCGGGATATATCTTCCAGAGCTCTGATAGGAAAATACCGTATTATCTTCAAGCGCAATATATCCATGTGCAAATCCCTCTGGAATATAAATAACCTTATGATTATCACCGGTTAAAAGTTCCACATGAAATTTCCCAAATGTTTCAGAATTTTTTCGCAGATCCAACGCAACATCAAAAACACTTCCCGATATTACATGAATAAGTTTCGCCTGAGAAGCAATGGTTTGATAATGTAAGCCGCGTAAAGCGCCTTTAAAGGAATATAAATCGCTACTCTCTACAAAATCACACATAATTCCATGAGAAGCATAAATATTTTTTTCATAATGCTTCAGATATATTCCTCGTTTATCCGAAAAAATGTGTGGTGCGATAACATACACACCGTTTATTTCCGTCTTACTAAATTCAAATGGCATATTATTAACTAACTCCTCTCCAGAAACTTTTTTATCTGAGAATCCATACAGGATCTTATATCAGATCCCATTCTCCAGCACTTACTCCACTCTACGACCATTTCAATGGCGGTTTCTAAATTCCAACGAGGATGCCAGCCAAAAACTGCCTTGAGTTTAGAACAATCTAATTTAAGGGAATTTGCTTCATGGGGACCTCCATCATAGCAACTAACCCACTTAATCCCATCACCCCACTTGCTTACAAAGATATCAACTAGAGCACCCGTCTGATAGCAGTCGCCATCATCAGGACCCACATTATAGTAACCGGCATATTTACTGTCTGTATACTGCATAGCAGCAACCATCAAATAAGCATAGAGCGGTTCCAAAACATGCTGATAAGGCCGAGTAGAAAAAGGATTACGCACAATAATATCTTCATCCTTAATAGCAGCCCGAACGCAATCCGGAATTATACGATCGTTGGCAAAATCGCCACCACCAATAACATTGCCTGCACGCATAGTAGAAATTGCCACACGATCATTATTAAAAAAGCTTTTTTTATACGAATGAGTTACCAATTCAGAGCAAGACTTGGAATTAGAATAGGGATCGTAACCATCTAGTTCATCGGTCTCTCGATATCCCCATGGCCATTCTCTGTTCATATACACCTTGTCGGTAGTTACATTCAAAAAGCTTTTGACACAACTACTATTACGCACACACTCCAAAATATTTACTGTCCCCATAACATTTGTTTCGTAAGTGTATACAGGATCTCTATAGCCGTCACGAACAATCGGCTGAGCAGCCAAATGGAAAACAATTTCAGGTTGAACCTCATCAAATACAGCTTTTAATGTATCATAATCACGAATATCGCCGACAAACGAATGAACGTCCTGCTTAATCCCTGCAATTTCAAATAGCGAAGGCTGAGTAGGTGGAGTTAGAGAATATCCCGTAACTTCAGCGCCAGCATTTTTCAGCATTTTACAAATCCAAGATCCTTTAAACCCTGTATGGCCAGTTATAAAAATCTTTTTCTCTTTATAAAAAGACAGATCAAATTTTTCCATCATGAAACTCACCACACTTTCCATGGTGCATTACCAGCAACCCACATTTTTTCCAGTACTTGTTTCTCCCTGACAGTATCCATACACTGCCAGAATCCTTGATGCTTATATGCAACCAGTTGTCCAGCCTTTGCCACTCTTTCCAATGGCTCTTTTTCTAAGACAGTCGTATCATCCTTAATATAATTAATAAACTCAGGCTGACATACCATATAACCAATATTAATCATATTCCCATCGCCCTGTGTTTTTTCTCGGAATTCATTTATTAGTCCATTCTCATCAATGTCGAGAACACCAAATCTTTGGCCTGCATTATATGCTGAAATTGTGACCAATTTTCCATGTTGTTTATGAAATTCAACAAGTTTGTTAATTGGAATATCAGACACTCCATCACCATAAGTGAGCATAAAAGGTTCATTTCCAAGATATTCCTTTATACGCTTAACCCTACCGCCAGTCATCGTATTAAGGCCAGTGTCTACCACTGTTACTTGCCAATCTTCAATATGTCTGTGATGAACTGTCATATCATTCCTTCCATTAGTGAAATTGAATGTGATATCAGAATTGTACAAAAAATAATCTGCAAAATACTCTTTGATAATATATTGCTTGTATCCTGCACAAATAACAAATTCTTTAAAGCCATAATGAGAATATAGTTTCATAATATGTAATAAAATTGGCATGCCACCCAAATCAACCATTGGTTTAGGCTTAAACTGTGATTCCTCAGAAATTCTAGTTCCAAATCCACCTGCTAAAATGACGACTTTCATGAATAATAAATCTCCCTCATTATTTAATGAATATTTTTGCTATACTAAAACCAACCGGAGTACTAATCAATTTTACACCTATCCAAAGCAGTAAATTGAATGGAAAGTGATAAAATTTACAATATGTTTCAGAATATATAAATGACAAATATGTCCTGTAATTCCACGGTAATGCATCTTCTTTTAAATACCGCCGTATAATAAACCCTGGTCGAAATACAGTATATTTTACTAGTTCTTTATGTTTTGAATAAGGTAATCCTGAATTATAATCCATTATTGTCCTAAGTCCTGTCACTGTGCTGTTAATATGCCATGTAATGTCATGTTCCATTGGATCATGCTTTACAATTTGCAAACTATTAACAACACATACTTTCTCCTTATTTTTCAACATTTCCAAAATTGGAATACAGTGCGGGATACGAGTATATAATCTGAAAAACATAGATTCGAAATATTTTACCGTTTCCGGAATGTTATATACTTTGTTTGACATAAAAATCCAATCACCATTAAAATTATTCATTCGAAGGATATCAATTAAATCATCAAGCGTTTCCATTATAATATCTTCCATTGTTTTCTTACTAATGCTAAACCAAATTGCAGAACACTGTGAATTTTTATTGATCTGTTTTTTAATAGTTTCAACAGCATACTCCTCAATGTAATCATCATCCCCCAGCAGCCATCCCCATTGAGTATCACATTTTGCCAAAACAGAAGCTATATTCATATCGGCACCTACATTTGATTTCTGGACGTGCAATGTGATTCTTTGAACAAAAGTCTGATCATATCGGTTTAATACTTCATCTAAAACTGAATAATTTGAAGCATTATCAGAAATAAATATTCCAAAGTCTTGGTCTGATTGTTTATTAAGCGCATCTAAAGTTCTTATCAACCGTTGTTTACGATTATAAGTTGGAATAAGTACTGTTAACATTTCATCATCCCCCATACTATCTACCATATCTTATTATATTTGAACAGATTCATTTTTTAACGTTTAGATTTTGACTTTCCAAACAGTGGAGAAAACCATCTGCTACAAAGCATTGAAACTGGTATTAAAAGAAGAAGAGAAAGTATATAATAAACCCAGTATATCGGATAACTATAATTAGGTACTATACAGTTAGTAAATAATACTTTTCCAATAAAATGAAGTCCTTTTATAAAAGAAAAATGTAATACATAAAAATAAATCGTATTCTGACCAAACCAAATTAATAATTGATTGCTTTGAATTCTTTCGCCTATTTTGCAGACTACAACAATGCCACTGAATGCACCTGTAAAAAAAAGAAATAAATTTCCATAATCATTTAGATACATTACAACAGGTACATTATAGGATGAACAAATGATTCCAATAGGAATTAATAAAATCCAGATGTCAAATATTATATTGTTACTTCTTGCTCGTCTACTATATGATATTTTACAATGATATCCAATCATAAAGAAAAGAAGAGCCATTGGAATTATTTCAAAATGTAGCAAAGTTATTATCTGCAGTCTGACCACGATAACAACGCTAAGAAGATCAATGACATAAGCAAGAAGTCTTATGTACATCTTTTTTTCGAAACCCAACTTCTGTATAATATAGAAGATAATTGATACATAAAATAATACCAGTAAAAACCAGCCTAAAAAATTGCCTGCCAAAGTCTCTCTATTAATTTCACCAGATACCAGATCAACTAAGGTATCAAATACGCCAAGTGTAATTGTAGGAACTAAAAGTACTTTAACTTTTTTTATCAAATAGTCTGAAAATACTTTTGCTTTTCCGGCACAAAGCCCTGATATAAAGAAAAACAATGGCATATGAAACGATAAAATCACTTTATTACCCGGATCATCTAAACTTCCAATACAATGTCCGAGTATAACCAATAATATGGCAATTCCCCTTGTGGCATCAATCCACCGGATACGCCCCTTTTGTATTTCGATATTCATTTTTAAAACTTCCTTTATATTTACTTTTACACGCTACCAGAATTTCCGAATGCAGGTAGTACCTTTAGTTAATGTAAAATGAATAAGCAAAGTTATCTTTTTATTTTCTGCAAATAGGGTCTAATATATCTTACACATAAGTCTTTCCATGCCGTGCTATTAAAATTAAAATACAACACACATACAAACGCAGTCATACAGGAAATAATAGCTCTGAATATTATCCCCACCAAACCAGTCCCGATAAAGCCACATAAAGTATAAGATAGCATTATTGCTATTAAACATGCCATTGCCTGTTTAATTTGAAAAGTAAAAAAGTTTTTCACACTATTGCACTTAAATTTCTCTTTAAAAAGTAATCTTGGCTCATACCAATACTGGCTTAGTATCTTTGAGATGCTTGTCGCAATTAAGATACCAGGGACTCCCCACCAATTTCCGAAAACAATAGAAAGAAACAGATTTAATCCTGCCGTAATAAGCATTAGGTATTTAACCTGCTGGAATAGCCCCATTGTTTCTCTAAAAATCCAGACCGGGTTCATAATCTCCTCTAAATAGATATTAAAAACTATTACTATTACCCATATAAAGGGCATCACATTCTTTTTTCCAAGCCATAGAGCAACAAAAGGCTGCATACAATTGGTAAAACAGCATGCAATTATTGCGCCTATAAAACTGAATATCAACAACAAAATATTAAACATTGCATAAGACGATTTCATATTGTCTTCAGCATTAAGATTACCAAGGCTAGCCATAAAACCCGTGATAAAAATACCAATTAATGCAACAATATAAGATAAGATCATATAATAATTAGAATAATATCCTACATATACTGTTCCGACTATTATAGAAATTAAAATATTATCTGTATTATTTAAAATCACTCCACTGATCTTATATATAAAGGTTGCCTTTATATTTGTAAAAATCTGATTTTTTTCTACCAAATTTTTATTTGGCTTCATTTCCTTCAGATATGGATACAAACGATCCGCTACCATGCTAAGCAGAAGATTTTTTCCTATTGTACATATCAACTGTATGATCAAATATCCCAAAAAGTCATGGAAAACAAGTAAATAGACTATTTGCATTCCATACATCATAAATGTTAAAACAGCATCACACACATTGCTAATGTAACCATTTTGATCAGCGATAATTACGGTTGTTTTATAAACAGCTATGTAAGAAATCGATGAATTCAGCAAATATAATAAATAATATATAATAACTTCATTTTGTGCTATGTTACTATTAACAATATAGTTTAAAAACGGAATTAACGTAATGCCAATCCCCAGTATAGCACCTGCAATTATCCCATATATTTTTTTAAAATAATTTACTAACGAACAGACCTTAAGCTGATCATTCTTCCTCAGGGCATTATATAACGAAAATGTTAAAACATTTCCTACTCCCAATTCAGACAGAGCCAAAATAGAAAGTATATTTGAATATAAACCATTAATACCGTTGTATTCTACTCCTAAAAGTCTTATAAAAATGGTCTTTGTTGCAAAGGCCATTATCATCAGTAAAAGTTTACATATAACTCCTGATAATATATTTCTTGCTGATTTTTTACTACGGCTCTCCATCTCATGCTCCTTCTATAATGTGCCTCAACTTTTACTCTTCTTAAAAACATGCCTCAAGTATTACTTTTTTCTATATCTTTAAGTTTTTTTATAAAGACTTCTGGCTGATTCATATATTGTGATACAGAACGAATTACGCTATCATCTTTTTCCCACCATTTTAACTCAAGCAGAGATTGGCATATATTCTCATTAAAACGTTTCCTGATAAACCGCGCAGGACTACCAGCCCAAATCTCATATGGTCCAATATTTTTTGTGACGACTGACCCCATACCTATTATTGCTCCGTCACCAATTTTCACTCCTGCCTTGATCATTGCATTAGCACCAATCCACACATCGTTTCCAATAATCGTACGCTCAAACGGATCAAAATATCTTTTGTAAAAAAAATTATTCAGGCCCTCTTCTCTTTTTTGAGTACAATAAAAATGTAGCGACGTGCTTATCCACTCAATTGGGTGCGCTGCACCACCTATGTAACATCCATTTGCTATTGAACTATATTTTCCAATTGAGCAATCACTAATAAAAGCTCCATAATGTATCATAGAATACGCACCAATTGAAGATCTGTAGAATTTCACATTATGCCCAATCAAAACATGTTTATCTAATTCTGAGTTTTGAAGTATCGCAGTTAAAGAGATATCATTTTTTATCCGAAACGGATAATTCAAAATATTACTGATCAGTACCTTTAAACGTCTTTTACTAATCTGCATGCTTTCCCTCTCCTCATACACATATTTTCAATAACTGTAAATTTATCTACTATATATTTCTTCATTTGCCTTCACAAAATTGTCTATATGGATTATGAAGTCTCGATATTGCTCAGCTTCTGTATTCCAAGGAATTCCTTCCGATAATGCACGTCGTATTGCTAATTGTAAAGAACTAACATTTTCCACTTCAAACAATAGACCAAGTGTATGTTTCTTTACTATATCCCCTAAACTTTCATGATTAGATGCTATGACCGGTTTACGGAGCGACACCGCATCAACCAGAGGACCGCTGGCACCATCAAATTTTTTACGATACGGCAGCATTACTATATCACAGGCAGACAAATATTCAGCGTATTCGTTTTCCGATAGATAATGCAAATCAAACGTTACTTTATTTCCTAATCTATTTTTAAAATTCTGTATTTCCGAATCAGTGAATTCTTGATTATAACCAGCCACAATCAAATGATAATGGTCTTCTATTCCACTTAATGCTTCGACCAACATCTCCAAACCTTTATATCGGGTAACCATTCCTATTTGTAATAAGATGGGAAAATTCTCATTAATGCTAAATTTCTCTCTTATTTTGCTTGATGCACCTGCTCTATAATAATTTGAAAAGCATGGATACTCGATCTGTTCTATATTTTTGATACCCATTTCTTTTAAATCAACTTTAAGTTTTTGCGTATGTACAATCCCCACATTTATCCTTTTACATAATCTTCGAAGTGAAATATCTTTAAGCCAGTGCCGGCGAATTTGATGAAACGTAACGACGGGCTTATATCTTTTGAATTTCAATAATCCTAATCCAAAGTATCTTACGAACGCATCTCCATATAAAAAATGGAGTCTATCAACATTTTCGTTTGTTATAATTTGATGCACTTGGGACAACCAAAGAAAATAGTTGAATGGGTGTTTATATAATTCTTTTGTATTTGAGATAACAAATTGTCTCTCTTCAGGGAACCTTTCCAATTTGCTTGGTATAATAACGATTGCTTCTGGGTTTGCGTCAAACAACGCAGCCAAATAATTAATATGATGTCCGGATAATTCAACATCAACAAACGCAACTTTCATTTTCCCTTAAACTCCTTTAAAATTTTATGCTAAGAACCAACACAAAATTGCTCCAAGATAAACATCATGGCCGTATGGCAAAGCGGCAGTCAGCTGTTTACCAATAGCCGTTACGGCCAATAAAGTAAACGCTAAATACTGTAGACGATAATTCTCATCCTTTGAAGCAAGTATGATTTTAGATTTATTCCAAATTGTCAAAATAGGATTCAATACTACAATATATGTATACAACAGCCAGCCAACAATCCCCAAATCCAGCATAGCCTGTAAAATGGGAACATCAACATACAACGTCATATAACCATGTCCAAACAGTACCTTAAATGGATTTGTTTCGTTCCATATGATGTCTAAAGAAACTCTCTGCGTATATACTCTGGTTGAAGCAGATTCATCAATTCCTAAACTGTTATTACCATACAAAGTATAAATACCTCTTAACATATAATTGCCCATATTATCGATTACAGTTTTTATTCCAGGCACCAAATTATATACAGTAATAAAAGTAATAAAAAATACTAGTAATGCCAAGAATAGTTTTAATATTATTTTTGATAGAGGCTTCTGTGCACCTAAATTAATTCTAATCAATTGCACAAAATACAAAATAAGCATGATAACACAAGTAAATATAGCTGTTCTACATGAAAAAGCAAATTCGGCTATAATAAGAAATGCAATATCTATTATCCTTATTATTTTTCCAAAAAAGCCTTTGCAATCGTATAAAAGAAAAACAGCAAAACAAGAGGTTAATCCAAAACCCATTTGTAAAGGATCTGCTCCACTGGAAAACCGAAATCTTCCAACAAATAAGTTATCTTCGGTAAAAAGGACATATGTTATCAAAAATATAATTATTGTGGAAACGATAAAACTTACCTTTATTGCTTTAGTCCATCTACAACACTTTGAATTTGAAGCCAATGCAGTAATTAAGGCCAGCGAAAAAAAAAGGTATGCAATATCTGAGGTAAAACTTCCTGCCGCAAAAGAATGTCTGTAAAACAAAAAAACAAATAATATATACAACTGAAATACATATAACAGCAATGTTTTCTTTGTTAATCTGGGAAAATTTAATTGCAACAATCTGTCATAATCAATAATAAGTAAAATGCCCAGAAACATAAACATATTTACAAGATCAACTGATTTTCCAACAAATTCATAAAGTGTATTTCCTAATAGTACTCCAAAGACAACAAAAGCAATTCCCCAGGCCTGTCTGTCTTTAACATCTTTAAGTTCATTCATAAATATCTCTCGCATCTATTGTTTTATTTATCCTATTTCTAATATCTTATTAATGCACTGCAAATGGCTATTCACAACATTTTGTAATGTATACCCGGTTATTGTATCCAATCCTGCACCCCCCATCTTTTCTCGTTCCACATCATTCATAAGCAAATATTCCATTTTATCATGAAGGATTCCCGGATTTTCTGTTGGAACAATAAATCCATTTACCCCATTATCAATATATTCCATTCCTGCAATACATTTTTCAGTAGTAATAACTGGTAAACCACAGGCCATAGCTTCATTAACCACTAATCCCCATATATCCTCTCGTGTTGGCAACACAAAAACATCAGATGCCTCATAATATTTAAACAAATCTTCTTTAGGCATAAATCCAAGTACAAAAACATTCTGATAAGAGCATCTTTCAATATATCTTCTGTATTCACCTTCAAGTTCTCCTCCGCCTAGAATTATTAACTGATATTTCTTATCCAAATCTTTCCAAGCTGCTAATAAAATATCAAAACCCTTTCTATAAATAAATTGGCCAACTGTAATTACCGTTTTACGATTTCTCAACTGAAGACTTTTTTTCAAATAATCCTTCCGTACTTTTGAAACAGCCTCCTTTTTTATATCATTTTCCTTTAGAGAAGTAAAATGATGAATAATTATATTTTCTTCATCAGCGCCATAATATAAAAAATATTTTTTTGCATATTCTCCACTCGCAAAACAGTACCGTGCAGAACTTACTAATATTCTTTTTCCTATATCTTTTATAAATTGTTTTAGACTTCTTCTTGTGGACAAAAAGGCTCCATCACAATTTACAATGTATGGGACTTTAAGGAGAATCGCTTTTAATAAAATCCCCCAAGCATAAGGCAAGTACCAGTCATAGGCCAATATTAAACTATATTCTTTGAGGTTTGATACACATTTTTTTAAATAATTGTCGGAGTTGGAATATCCCAGAACAAAAAATTGTAAGTCAGATGATGCAGCATAATAATCTTTATCACGATTAGAATCTGTAGCATTTCCAAAAAAGATATCCATATTTTTATACTCTTTCGCCAGTCCTTTAAATATGTCGACCCTATACGGTGCAGGAAATGATGACAACACAAGCAATTTTGCTTTGTTCACAGTTATTTACCTCCTCATAGAATTTGTTTTCTATGGATATTGTTAGATCTTTGTCTTTAAACAATGGCTATAAAATACTTCTAATTTATTGACAACATCGCTAATATCATATCCACTTTGTCGAATCAGATCACATTGCTGAACAGACATTCGCTTTCTCTCTTTATATATAGTTCCATATTGACACGATTCCACTATTATATTCGACCATTTTCCGTCATCAGCATCTAAAGGAATGTATTTGATAGCGCCTGTTATGTTTGCTTCTTCCGGCACATTTGTGCTTGCTATACATATCATTCCTGAAGCCTGAGCTTCTATCAGAACAATGCCAAATCCTTCGTAATGTGAAGGAAAAACAAAAATATCCATTGCCGACATTAATTTTTCAATTTGTCCAGAAACTCCATAGAATATGCAATGTTCAGATAATCCTAAATCCCTTGCAAGTGTTGCAATCCGTCTTTGCTCTTCTCCTGTTCCCACAAACAATACTTTTGTTCGTGGCTTTCTTACAATTATATTTTTAAGTATATTGACTAGGCGCTCCTGATTTTTCTGATAATTAAAGTTACCAACATGTCCGATCAAAATTTCGTCGGTCAATCCCAATTCATGTCTTACTCTTATTCTTTCATTCAAATCAAAGGCGTATTTTAACGTTTCGATCCCATTTTTTATCACAGTAAACTTTTTACCTTTAAACATCCATAACCCGGCTTCCTCACTACAGGCTAAAGCGTGTGTATACAGTGCACTAAATATCGGATGTAACGCTTTGTGTAATAGCGGATGATTACATGTGACATTGTGAGAATGTGCAATTCTGACTTTTGCGCCCCCCAATTCTGCCGCAATTAATTCTGGAATTATCATCGCACTGTTTCCATGTGCATGCACAATCTTATAGGAACCGGATTTTACAATTCTTGCAAGTTTTAGTATGTATACGAAGATATTTTTGTCTCGATCTGGAATGCACCATAGCTTTCCCCCTGTAGCTTTAAGTTGTATAACGTTTGATTTTGCGAAATTATCACCCGACACAACATCTACTTGAAACTTTTGACGATCAATATGTTCAACATAGTCAAGAACGACTTTACTTATCCCTTGTATCTCAAATCCTTTTACAACCATTAAAACTCTAACTCTTTGACTCATTCTTTTAGGCTCCCCTTACCCGAATAACGCAAACCACTTTTCTGACATTCATAAATTTTTGCATCGACAAGGTACCTATACCAATATGCCTGCAAAAAAGCGTAAATTTTCCCTTCCTTACCATCGAGAAAACCAAGCCTTAAGTAGTAACGATATAAATAGTATATATGAGATCGCAGACCCATTGGTAATTTATAATACACATTCATTTTTAGATAAGTTTTTAAAGCCACTGTCCTTAAATTATTCTTTTTTTCTATTCGTTCAAAATAGTCAACTGTTTCTCTGGAGGAATACCAATTGTGCTTTGAAATAAAATATTCCAAAGTTTTGAAATCATAATGCAATGAATCCGATTTCATTTCTACGGTTGTACCAAAAGATAATATGATATGCTCATCCATAAAACGATCTTCTATCTTTCCAGCTTTTGTTTTATAACAGTTCATCTTTCTCCATGGATATACTCCTCCATGATACAAATTTTTCCCCAAGAAATTCTTCTTAAATCGCAAAACTATGCCCGACACATTTGATGACATATTCTCTTCACATAATCGATCTAGTTCTACTGCGGATTCTTCTGTCAATCTTTCATCTGCATCAATCCTCAACGTCCAAACAGTACGAACTATCGCCTTTTCAATAGCATAATTATACTGCTTTGCGTAATTTTCAAATGAATGTTGATAGACCTCCGCTCCTTCTCTTCTCGCCAATTCAACAGTTTTATCGTTACTATAGCTGTCAACAACAACGATTCTCTTGACTATACCTGAAATAGAACGGATGCAATCAACAATATTTACTTCCTCATTCTTTGTCAATATAATAGCTGTAATATCTGCCATTGATATACATACACCTCAACTTTTTAAAATAGCTTCTTTGTATTTTCTTATAGCTTCATCTTTCGACAAATTATTTACCAAATAATTCCTTCCATTTTCACCCATTTTTTCAATCTTATCAGTAGAAGCATTTTTAATAAACCAACGGATATTTTCTTTCACTTTTTCATACTCCCCAGGATCGCAGCATATTCCGCAACATGTATCTTCTATCAGACAGCGTATTTCCGTTCCCTTTTCTAATACACCCAAAATCGGTTTAGCAACAGCCATAATACCGTATGCCTTTGAAGGCACGGATACGCCTTTGATTCCTTTTGCGTTTATACACCAATGGACATCTCCTGCATTCAAACTATAAATCAGATTTTCCTTGTCTTGATAAGGGATGAAAATAATATTTTCAAATTGATGCTTTTTGACATATGAAACCAAATTATCAAGTACAGAACCCGCTCCTATAAATGCAAAAACAACATCACGTCCATCCGCAGTTTTAGGTCCTTCTTCCCAAATTCCAGAATGTGTATAGCCTTTTCTAAATGACTTCAATACCTTAATCAAATTTTCAAGATCATAATACAATCCAATATTTCCAGAGTACATGATAACAAATTTATTTTCTAATCCGAACTCTTTTCTAAAAGTAACTATCTTCTCATTTTCCGAAGATAAAGGATATATATTTTTTTCATCAATCCAGTTATTAATCATTATAGTTTTTGGTGTATTTCGATTTTTGAACCTTATATCCATCCTTTGGACCAAATCCCGCCCTACAGTAATTACCAAGTTGCTATGTTTGCAGCTAAATTTATCTAACACCATCATTATTTTAAGAACCAATCGATTCTTACTGTACTCCACCGCGATAGTTTGTTCGGGGTTAAAGTCCTGTATGTTATATATGAATTTTGCTCGTTTTATCCATTTTCCCAGAACTCCAAGTAGTCCACCTAATATTGGTGGTTGTGAAATCGAAAAAACAAAATCCTGCGGACCTATCATGAAAGTAATTAATATTGCTCTAATAAAATAGCTGAGAATATTCTTAATACGACTTATCTTATCATTCTTTTTAAATTCTGGCACACGAACACGCAACAGTTTTACACCATTAATATTTTCAACATAATAATTTTGTTGTTTATATTCTTTTTCAATCACACCACTATAGGAAGGAACCACACAAATTACAGTTACCTTAAATTCATCCAACATCCCCTCTGCTAATTCCTTCAGTATCTGCCCAGTCGATGCCACATCAGGGAAATAATAATGAGCATAGATTAGTATCTTTTTCATCAATGCATCCTCCTCATATAGACAAATAATATAAAAAAGCACCAAATACTCATGGTTCGATAAACAGATCCAAATTTCAAATATCCATTGCTAAAGAGTATGTGTTCTCAAAGGAAAATCTTGGTGCTAGTATATAAATAGTGCAAGTCAAAATGAGAAAATTCCAAATAGACAATACATGATATAATAGAAATATCGTACTGAAGGAGGATCTCATTATGGCAAAGCAACATGACAAAC
>NZ_NFHY01000015.1:0-79691 GCF_002161525.1 Drancourtella sp. An57 | reverse complement strand
TTTTGCAGTACTAACTGCGTTATTTTGCGCCGTTGTAACAGATGTTTTGGTGGCGTAGGTAGCTGATACGGAAGTGGATATCTCATCAGCTTTTTGCTTAATGGCGCTGTTCATTTGTGCGGTTGTTGAGTAACTTTTCAGCCGATTTGCAGTATTTGCATTCGCTGCCGCCTCTGCATCATCTGCGTATCCTTTTGCTGTGGTAAGCGCGGATGATTTTGCGGAATCTGTATAACTCTTGGCACTGGATATCGCATCGCTCTTGGCGGTATTGAGCTGTGTTGTTGTGGCGTATGTCTTTGAAACAGTACTTGACAAACCATCCACACTCGCCTTTATCGCTGCATTCATTTGCGTTGTTGTACTATAATTTTTACTGAGGTTAGTACTGATTTGAGATATATTTGCAGATAAACCGTCCACACCTGCTTTGTACTCTGCAACTTTGCTATCTAAAGCAGTATACTGACCGGATACCGTGTTATACTTTGTATTCAGTTCAGAAAAATTTACATTAAGCGAATCAATATCTAAAACTGCGGATGCCAGTTTACTGTACATGGTGGCATTACTGTTTTCCAACTCAATCAGTTCTGACTCGCTTATTAAAGCTGATATTTTTCCCTGCACAACAGAGATACTTGTCTCCGCCGCCTGAAATCGTTTCAGTACCGCTTCATCGCCGTATATATTTATCTCTCTTTCAAATCGCACACCGCCTTCCTCCTTTAAAAAATCCATATTAAAAGGCACCCGGATGGATGCCCTTTAGGATAGATTCTTATTTAACTAAATAGTAAGATCCTTGGGATGTCATTTGAGTACTTCCCAACAACTGAATCTAATTTCCCGAAATATTGTTATGAACATGTCGGAACAACAAATGCAAAGACATTCTATGTATCTACGTCTACGGAAAATATGCTAAGTAAATATATTCCGGGAGGAGCTGGAGGCACAGCTTTATGCGTCAGAGGCGAAAGTGTTATGATGGTTATATATTGCACTGCAAATCGGGATTTGTATATAGGGCAGGTTAATGCCAACAATATAAATACTGGTGGTATTTGGAAATCTTATGAAGGATCAATATATGCCTTCGATTAATATGAACTAAGATATCCAAGACCAAATACCTTCAATCACAACATATTTATGCTCTTCCATATTATTGGAATAGCTTGTTATTTTGATATATCCATAATTATTACTAGATTTCAGCCCTTCAATCCTCCAATAAGTAGGATTGATTGAGTCTTCTCTACGTGCATAGAGCAACCCATTAAAGTATGATGTTCTGACTATTGCGGCATACGCATCCTGCAAAGCTTTATTCACAGCTGAAGAATTGTACTCGGAATCGCCTTGTTTTATTTCGCCTATACTTTCGCATCCGAGCGTCTTACTATTTTGTTAAGTACCTGCTCTACGACTCTTCACATTTGCGCCGGCGCAACAAATAAGCCACCCTTCCGGCCGGCTTGAAACCTCCTCTTTTTTTATGCTTACCTTATGCTATGCATCTCATAAATGACGCCTTTACTGCATCCTGTTTTACCGTAATGTACAGCATCGTTGTATCTGCTTTTTTATGTCCAGCATACTTTTGGAGTTCCTGCAAAGGTATTCCCCGCGCACCGCCATCCGTCAGCATGGTCCGCCGGAACTTGTGCGGATGCGCATGGATCCCCGCTGAAAGCCCCAGTTTCCGAAGCATCGCTTCAATCCCTTTTTTCCCGATCCGGCGATACGGTTTCCTCAGCGACACAAACAGTGCCGGATTGTTATCTTTCCGGCTGTCCAGATACTTTTTCAGGTGATAGATGCACCCATCCGTCAGGTATACTGTCCGCTCCTGCTTTCCTTTCTCTCCCCAGAGCACAATCTCTTTGTTGTAAAAATCCACATCCTCCCTATTGATCGCCACTACTTCTCCGATGCGGCCCGCCGTGGAATACAACAGCTCCATAATGGCCAGATCTCTCTGTGTCTTCGCAATATCCTTTAAGTGTTCCCGCTCTTCTGCCGTATATGGCTTTTTGATTTTCTGCGGAACCTTTACCCGCTTTAACCTCCGGGCCGGATTCCGTATAATGTACCCTTCATCCGCTGCCCAGCTGAAAAAGCTGGATATGTAATGTCTCAAAGTCTCCATATAAGACATGGAGATCTTCCGCCGCTCCTGGTAAACCGCCAAATAAAACCGCAAATCGTTTGTGGTAATATCTGGCAGTTTTTTATTGAGTGCCTGCATCAGCATCCGTATGCACCGCCCATAGTTCTGCAACGTGCTTTCCGCACAGTTTTCCAGTCTTTTGCTTGCTATGTACAGTCTCAGGATCTTCTCCCAGTGTCTCTCACTGACTACGAGTTCTGTGCATTCTTCCTCGATCTTCAAACCGTGGAGCTGCACCACCAAAACATTTTCCAATTTCTGGAGCTGCTTGTCCGTCAGATCGTCCTGCATTGCCGCCACAATTCCGTTGATCACCTTTTCTACCATAGTGTTCACCTCCTACTTTTATTGTAGAGCAGAAGGTATGCAAGTAGTGAACTAAATAGTAAGACAAATGTATTCGCAACGTCAAAGCAAGGATTTTGGGATTTAAACAGTAAATTAAAGCAAGGAATATGTTACCCAATATATTTGAATAATACTGCTATATCAGAACTTACTAACAAAAAATACAATGTTACTGGAAAAGGAATCTTCTTTGCCGGAGCAAGTCCTGACGTTATGTTGATGCTCGGATCAGGAGACGCTATCTTAACCGGAAGATTTTATTCAGATCAGGATCCTGCATTATATATCACTAAAGGAGAAAAAGTATCATAAAATTTTCCATGATTTCCATGATATAGGAGACCCCGATTTGCCTCTAACTGCAATGCTGGATGATCCAGAAAAACTTCCGAATACGATCTGTGATACTACTGATCCATAAGCGATAGTAATTGCGAAGCCATAAACGGATTTTTCTTCTATTAAGGCCCCGCTTACATAGGAAACAGTCGTTTCTTCTATATCGTCAAGTTGCGACACATCTGTCGCAATATTCGACACCGAGAAGCTCTTACTATTTAGTTCATTAACCGCAGCGATTAAAGTCTTTGTCCCCTGATCTAATGTGAATGTTTTTGATGTCAGTTTATTTAAAATTGCTGTTGCAAGTTTGTCGTAATCAATCAGGTATTCCTCCGCTGCCCCAGACATCAAACACTTATCTCCTGTTATCGGTGCCGTCTTGGTAGGCAACGCATTAATTTTTTGATCCGCCATGTTTATCTCTCCTTTCAGTTTTCCACCCAAGTGGTCAGCCGGTTCCCGGCTCTGGTTGTCAGATATGCTCCCGACCTGGTTGTCAAGTATCGTGTCTCGTATGTAACAAATCTGCCGATATAAGTCGATCCAAAACCAACGCCATTTTTGTTTACCGTGATTCCATATCCATAACCAATATATTTTTCGCCTGTTTCCGACTTTGCCCACCAGGTAAACCATCGGCTGTTAAATGTGCTTGTGACATCTTTTCCTGCCTTATATACCTTGGCTGTCAGCGTCACTGTATTATTGCCATTGTCGTTATACTGGACGTTAAAGAGCAAGTTTCCGTCCGTTACCCCGCTGATGTCCGTCTGCATGCTGGAAATGTTCGCCCGGATGCCATCCATGCCGGTCTCAATATTGGTGACGTCCGTCCGGATCGTCTGCATTCCTTCCCGGATGTCGTCTATATCTTCCGCCAGGCCATCCGCATCCGTCAGGACAATCACACTCTGGCTGTCCAGCTCGTTCAGTCCTCCGGAAGAGTACAGGGTACACCGGATCGTCTTCACATTTCCGCTGGACGGCGTATAATTCTTCCGGAGCTCATCGGACGCTGACATATATTTCTGCGCGTAGCTCGTTCCGTCCGTACTTTCCTCAATCTTGTATCGTCCGGAGTAATCACTTAATAAGGTACCGTCATTGTACTGTGCATAAAACGTCACCTGCTTCGGTTGCAAAGTTCCATCCTGCTGTTTCCGGATCACAAGTGTACTGCAGCGCAGGCTGTAGGACACTCCGATCTTACCATCCGGAGCTTTGCTGATGGAGAACCGCTTTTTGATGTGTGCTCCGCCCGTCCGTACTACCAGATACTTGCCATCCCGTGTGGTCAGCTTGTTGCCCTTTCGGTCGGCCAGGTACATGTCTCCGGTACCGTATAGCGCATCAATATCCACCCATCCATCGTCTGTAGTCATGCCTGTTACCTGATAGGTTCTGGTCTGTGCATTCCAGGTACCGGTAACTCCGGCTGATTTTGTGACCTCAAAGGTTGCCTGTCCAGATACATCCACATCGCCAGAATACACGGTCATCTTAGTAGAGCAGTCGGAATAGTCGCCGCCTGATCCGTCTGTGTTTGTATGGACCACATGCGCATCATTACTCAAAACCGCACTGATCGCATCCAGTGTGTCAATTCCATTGACCGCTTCCAGGGCTTTCTGTGCTGCATCCTGTGCTGCATCTGCGGCGGATCCCGCCATTGTGATCTCACTGGACATTTGAGAGTAAACCTGACTCAGATTCTGGTTCTTTTCATCAAACCAGATCCGGCTGCTCTTCAAAACCGAAGTGCTCCCGTTCATTTCTTCAAAAAGGCTTTCGATGTCCAACTTGCTTCCGGAGATTGCGGCGTCATCAGCTACCATGTCGTTGACGATCAAACCGTCTGCTATAGCTCCGGGCTTGACCCCGGTGCTGTCAATCAGGATTCCTTTCCCGGTCGTATCGAACAGCGAAAAGGTAAAATTCCCTTTTGCGTCCAGTCCGGCCTGCATCCGGACCGTTCCGCTCTTGTCTTTCCATTGCTGCGTGGCGCCGGAAATCTGAACTGCTCCATCATCCGACATGATTTTGAATTTATTTGTGCTGATCGTACCGGCCAGAAGATCATTGATCGTGACACTCTGCATGACTGCATTCCGGATCAGGGCGCTGTCAATCACTGCATTTGCGGATGTCAGATGGATGTTCTGCAGGTCTCCTACTCCGGCATTTCCTGCCAACAGGGATTTGATATTCGCGCTTTCCGCCTCCAGCACATTAATCACTGCGTTCGCCGCTTCCAGATCTGTGATCTTTGCATAGCGGATATCTGCTTCATCCGCATCCAGTTTCCCGATCACTGCCTGGTCGATGTTTGCCACATTTGCGTTTAACGTCCCGATGTCGGCCTCCACCGCTGTCAGTTTCCCGGTCACCTGAAGGTACTGTGTAGTCAGGTCTACGATGGTAGCACTCTGTACGATGGCATTCTCAAGATCGTAGATCTGGCTGCTATAGATCCCGTCAATGGTGTCCCCGTCCACCTGTCCATTATCATTGGTGATATTTTCGACCGTCTCGGAGGTATCCTCATACTTCTGCGCCAGCTCATCAAACGTCAGCACCTTATTGGCCAGTGTGCAGGTGTCTTTGCTCGGTTCTTCCGGATAGCGCTTGATTCCGACAATCCGCTGTTTTTCTTTCGTTCCGGTGATGCCGTCCATCAGAGTCACGGTGTCTCCGATCTCATAAGCAAGGATACTGTACGTTCCGGCAGATGCTCTGGACAGGTCGATGATGTCCGCACTGTAGGAGCTGTACGGCTTGCTCATGTCGGCCAGTTTCGCTTCTGCATCCTCTTTCAGGGATTCCGGCAGCGTGTACCGCTCGTCTTTCCAGATTATCCTCTTTACCTTGTCACTGTACTGGTGGTTTTCCACATAGGTCTTGCCATTATTCACACTTTCGATGGTTAGTCCATCTTTTCCATACGGCTCTAACTCCGTGTAAAAATCGTAGCTTGTGGACTGGACTTCCAGCTTTTTCAGATTCAACTGGCTGGTAAAATAGACTCCCTTGTCACTACCAATGGAATCATAGATATAGATCTGCTGATTTTTGGAGTCTACCTTGATTTCTGCCCTGTAGGTCTTCAGCGCCTGCTTCAGGATCTCCAGCGCTGACACATTGGTCATGGAGATCGTCCGCTTTTTTGTGATGGTCGATTCTGCCACCGTCCAGCCGGTCCCCGAAAAAGCAAGCCGAAGAGCCGCCTCGATGGTCTGCTCCGTGGTCTTAAAACTCCGGAAGGCTTTTCCTTCCAGTGCCTCCATGTCCAGCTTTGCTGTGACCTTGGCCGTTCCGTCCGTGCTCTTCGTGATCTCCTTAACTACATACCGGTCATCTTTGGTCTCGATATATCCTTCCAGTGTCAGGACTCCCCGCACGTTGCGGAGCGGAGCAGAAAAAGAGAGCGTCTTGTCATCCAGATCAAGCACGCTCTCGATACAGTAGTCCTGATATACCCGCAGTCCTTTCAAGGGGACTTTATTCTTATCCAATATTTTCAGCAATGCCGTCCCCTCCTTTCGGCTATTCTTCGATCATAAAATCTAAAATTTCCAATTCAAACGGCGTCAGTGCGTCAAACTTTTCGGAGTCGCATTTTTCTACGTCATTCATCGTGACGGTGTTGATCTGGATGTCTGTTTCGATTTCCCACAGTTCATCCATAGCTTCCTTATACGCTTTCTTATCTTTCAGTAGGTACTCTTTTCCGTCTTCCGATTCCTTCAGGCCGTTCTCATCTTTCTCGCCGTAGCGATTCAGGATCTTCATCCTTTCCTCTTCATATGCCTTTGCCGCGTCATCCATTGCGGCCAGATTTTTATTAATTGCAAACCCGATCTTTACCGGAAGCTGTTTCTGCTTGATAGGCCGAATGTTGTTGTAGATTGCCAAGATCTGTTTATTTTTCATTTTCATTAGTTCATTTCCTCCTGATTTTCCTCAGATTCTTCCGGTGTTTCTTCAATGGCTGTCTGCTGGTCTTCCAGTTCAAACAGCATTTCGTCAAACGCCGCCATGTCCTCTCTGCACTCCGCTTTATTTGCCTCGTACAGATCCAGATCCTGAATGGTCTTGCTACTGTTGCTCCGCCCGGATTCCGGAATCTGAGCGGACATATAGACTGCCACCTGATCTCCGATCATGGACTGATAACTCAATGCAATGTTTTTTGTCCCTTTTAATGCCATAATGCATCCTCCTTATATGTATCTTGGTTTATATTTAATAGTTACATCGCACGGCACACTGCTGCTCGTAAACGTGAGAGCGTTCTCTCCCGGCAATAAAGTCGGGAACTCCCACATCTCCGTATCTTCATACTTATTCGCTCCATCCTCCGTGACCGTGCAGGCTTCCCCATCGATGATCACTTTTTTCCCGGCAGACAGGTTTTTGATCACAATGTCCTCCGCCTCACCGGTAACCGGATCCCTGGCGGCACCTTTGATGGTATACTTTGTGATTGCTCCAGACGGAACCAGCTCGATGATGCAGGGCGTTTCCAAGTTCCCGGCCACATCTACCATTTTACCGCTTGCATCATCTATTGTGACCGTCACTTCACTTTCCATCTTGTCCCATGCCTGGAATTTAAGAGACAGTGCGTACACCCACCGTTTCTTAAATTCTTTCTCTGCCTCTTTCAGCTCTCCGGTCAGTATCAGATCCACATTGTCCAGTTCGATTTCTCCGGATCTGCAATCAGCAATGATGTTGCTGACTGTCAGCTCTGCATCTGTTTTTGATGTTCCGATCACGATCAGTTCCGCTTCCACATCAAAAAACTTATGCTTGGGTTCCTGCCCTGGTGTTGGATTGTCGTATTCATCGATCCAGTTTGTAAAATTTACGATGGTTCTTTCCCGGATGGTCTGCTGCCCGATCCGGATTTTGGATCCATATTTTTCTTTTAGGTCAATCCCATTTACTTTCATCTTGCTCTCGCCACCCTTAATGCCGCCTGATTCATAAAGTAGTCAATATCGCTCTGGCTTTCAAATTTGTAGTTTCCGTAAAAGTTGACTTCTGTCGTTCCGGATCCGGTGTTTCTTGTTCCTTCCATCATCGGGTTAATATTCAGTTTCAGGTCTCCGCTCACCTTTTCGATTGCGCTCTGCACAAGTCCCCGACTCTGTTCGATCCCCTTTGCCAGCCCTTCCATAAAATCCGGCATCCATGTTTCATAATCATGTAACGGGCCTTCATCTGGTCTGGAAAAGTGCAGGAATGATCTGATCTTGTCACCGATCCCTTTCACTGCATTCACAATTCCTCTCACTCCTGACATGATTCCAGATTTCAATCCATTGATAAAATCACGCCCCCAGCGCACCGCTTTCCCCGGCAGCGAAGTGATATAAGAGATTGCTGATCGGAACCCGTTGACAACGGCTGAGTACACTCCGCTCAACGCATTTCCGATCCCAGAAACCATATTCCGGAAAGCGTTGACCGCTGATTCTTTTAAATTTTGCGCGGTTTGTACGACAAAATTTTTAATATTGGTCCACGCTGACGAAGCCGCACTTTTTATTGCTGACCAGATCTGCGATGCCGCATTTTTCAAAGCAGAAAACGCATTTTTTGCTCCATTTGCAAGGCCCGTTGCCAAAGTTGAAACTACCTGCTTTATTCCGGACCAGATCTGTGATGCCGCCTGCTTCATGTTGTTCCAAATATTTTTTGCGTCAGAAGCTAAGTGCTCGAAGTCACCTGTCACCAAATCAATCAGCAAAAGCACCGGAGCCAGAATCGTATTTTTCAATAACTCCCAGGCGCCTTTCGCAATCGAAACCAGCCCCGACCAGATCCCCTCCAGAGTGGAGACCAGTCCTTGAAATAAATTTTGAATCGTTGTGACGATTAATTGAATTGTCGGGTTCTGCAGAATACTGTTCCAAGTATTTTCAAAAAACGCCTGTACCTGCGACCATATCCCGGACCACCACTCCGGAATGGATTGAAATTTCGCTACCAGGCTGTCCCAAGCTGCCGGAATTGTGACGGTAAAAAATTCGCAGATTGCTGTCCAGATCTCGGAACACTTGTCCTTGACCGCCTGCCACATATTCCCGAACCACTCTGTAATAGCGCCCCAGTTTTGAATTGCCAGTACGATTCCGGCAATCGCCGCTACGACTCCGGCAATAATTCCCGCCAATGGTAGGAGCGGCACTGATAGTGCAGAAAATGCGCCTGTTATCGCTGATACCCCTAATGATACTTGCCCGATAATAATCAATAATGGTCCCAGCACCGCAACGATTGCGGCAATGGCCAATATTACAGTTTGCACTCCGTCCGGCAATCCGGAAAATTTATTTGTCAGGTCTGTCACAAATTCTGCGACTTTCTGGATCACCGGAGCGATCTTCTCTCCGATCGTGATTGCCGCAGTTTCCAGAGATCCTTTCATTTCTTCGATGGCTTTTGAGGTATCGCCCATCTGAGCATTCGCCAGCCGCTGTGCAGATTCCTGATCGTTCGTGGCCGCGATGTACTTTCTCATGCCCTCTTCGCCACTATTCATCATGACAGTGGCCGCCCGCATTGCATCTGATCCGAAAATCGTCTGTAGAGCTGCATCCCTCGCCGCCGGAGACAGTCCGCCTAACTTGTTCTGCAATTCTTCCGCCATTTCCGATGCTCCCAACAGATTCCCCTGAGAGTCTCTTGTCTGGATTCCCAGTTTTTCGATCTCTGCCGCCGCCGTGTCTGTCGGAGCGGCCAGTCTTTGGAGCATTGTTTTTAGAGACGTTCCGGCATCAGATCCGACGATCCCGGCATCCGCGAATCGTCCCAAAACGGCCGTAGTCTCTTGAATATCCCATCCGGCATTTTTGGCCTGTGCGGAACACTGCGCCAGTCCCTGTGTCAGCGGCTCTACATCCGTAGAAGATGCTGCTGCCGCTCCGGCCAGTGCGTTCGCTGCCTCTGCCGATTCATTGGCCGATAATCTAAAGGCTCCCATCGCCTGCACAACTACATTGGCCGCATTTCCCAGGTCCATCCCGGAGGATGCAGCCAGATCCATTGTTGCCTGCAGTGCTCCGGCCTGAATATCTGCTTCGGTCAATCCTCCTTTTGCAAGCTCTGTAATTGCATTTCCGGCATCAGTGGCAGAAAATACAGTATCTTGCCCGGTCTGAATTGCCAGCTGGCGCAGGTTTTCCATTTCTGACATTGGCTTATTCAGCGCGCCTGCTGCCTGTGACATGGAGTCCTCGAAATCACTTGCCATGCTCACGGACGCTGCGCCCGCACCTGTGATGGCAGCCGTGGCCGGAAGCAAGGACTGTCCAAGGCTTTTTGCCTTGTTCCCAAAATCGCCGGTAGCTTTGGATACCTGTGCCATGGTGGAACTTGCGCTTCCTGTCGTGTTTTTCAGAGATTTCAGTTTATTTTCAGTTTCGATGATTTCCCTTTGGAGAGCATCGTACTGGTCTTTCCCCAAATCTCCTGATTCTAATTGTGCTTTGGCCTGCTTATCCGCATCTCTCAATGCTTTCAGCTTATCTTCTGTCTGGCTGATTTCCTGCTGTAAGAGTTTCTGTTTCTGTGCCAGCAGTTCCGTGTTTTTCGGATCCAGTTTCAGCAGTTTGTTGACGTCTTTTAGCGTTTTTTCTGTCGCCCGGATCTCGCCTTCCACACCTTTCAGCGCTTTCTCAAGCCCGGTCGCATCACCGCCGATCTCAACGACAATGCCTTTCGCCCTGTTTGACACTTTCTCACCTCCTACAGTCTGTCAATGTCTTCCTGTGTCGCGATTAATGGGTACTTGTACTCATCATTTTTCATTTCGATGAACATGTCATTGACCATTCCAATGCTGAGAAGTTCCAGATCAGAAATAGAAATACCGCACTGCACACACCGAAGCATGAACAGGGCGGTATTGACTTCTCGGTCTATTTCCCGGCTTCTTTTTTTGGTTTGGACGTCTGCCTGTTATCGAAGTTCCAGAGATCTAAGGTCTCCGGAAGAATCTCGTAAATATCGAATGTCTCGAACTGTTCCAGCCACTCTTCGATGTCATCCGGCTGAGACGGATCACCGTGCTTGTGGAACAGATAAGAGATATTTTCGAACACTTCCAGAGAGTCCAGCGGAAGCCCGCTCTCAAACTCATCTGGATTGAACGGGATCCCCTTCCTTTTGCACTCTTCTTCCGTCTCTTTTTTCATCTTCTCCTGGATATCCATCTGCCTCTTGAGCTTGTTCATATCTACAAAGATGTCTCTCCCGAATTTCATCCGGTACATGCGCGGGATGGCTGCGGAGCTTTTAAACTTACACTCTTTCCCGTCAATGATGATCGTCTTTTTCATGCTGTCCTCTCCTTACGCCTGTTCTTTGTTCTTTTCGTACACTTCAGAGAACCATGCCGTCCGGATTCCCTCTTCCACGCCTTTCTGCGTCTTAGCTCTGACATCTCCGTTTGCATCCGGAGCGCAAGAGATGGTAAGCGTATCTGTCCCCGGCTCTTTGGTGTCCTCTGTTGTTTCAGATTCCACGTTCGGGCGGGTTGCCGTGCAGTTGAAAAACCAAAACAGTGTTGGTTCCTTATCGCCATCGATCTGGAATCCCAGTGCGAAGGATTTTCCGTTTTTGTTTGCATTTTCGAAAAGCACTTTGTTTGTGTCCTCTTCTTCCTGGAGCACATCTTTCCGGAAAGAATCCGGTACCAGTGCTACTTCCAGATCTCCGCTGTATCCACCATTGGACGCGGACTGATAGAATACAATTCCGTCTGCGTAAAATGGTGTGATTTCTCCCTGCTGTTCCAGCGACAGGGAGACAGCTCCCGGCATTGCCACCGGTGTTCCAAATGTTCCGCCTTCCTCGATCACTGCATAATGTACATTTTTGATATTAAATTTTACTTTGTTTCCTGTGTCCGCCATTCTTATACCTCCATTTCGTACATGATCCGGTAACACTGTTCGTCTTCCAGATATTCTTCCGTCTTATCCCAGTAGTGACCGGATATGGCTTCTTCTACTTTTTGTTCTGTTTCAGGTTCTTTTCTCCCCGTGTACAGATCAATCTGCACATGACTCCCTTTTCTGTATACACGGCCATCCGCGCTAAAATTCCGGCTATATGGCATCGTGTAAATCAGGATAGGGAGGTCGGGGATATCGTCTTCCGGAAACATCTGGTATGCCACCGGAAGTCCTGCCTGTTTCAGCAGTTCGTATACTTCTGATACTTCCATGGTGTTATCCTTTCACGATGATCTGTACCCGTTTCAGCAACTGCTTCTCTGCCTTTTCTTCTGCCGGTCCGATATGTGGTTTTGCCCCAACAGTCCCACGGACTTTTCCGTAAGATACCAGGACATGGCCATGCTCCAATAAGTGTGTCAGCTGATAGTCCGTCGCATTATAGACCTGTACCCGGATTTCTTTGCTGTCTTCGTAGGCCGTCTTTTTTCTCCATCCTTTTGCATAGCTGTTTGTCAGCTTTGGTGAGCTCACTCTCAATTCTTTTTTGCAAAGTGTTCCTGCGTCCTGTACTTCTTTTTTCATTTTTTCTGTGACATCTTGGCTGTATTCCTGCAATTCTCGGATAATCGCATCAGCCATGCCATCAATCGATACTTTCTTTCCTGCCATCACACACCTGCTTTCTTTTCGAGGTAGAGCTCTATGATTTCATGTTTTGCCTGATAGGTTCTGTAAATCGAATAACGGATTCCATCCAGTTCTGCGATTTTCTCTCCCTGATACTCGTGACAAAACATAGTTACTTTTATTTCCGGTTTGATTCCCTGTCTTCCAGCTTCAAACCATTCGGATCCCGACACGCTGGCTACGCCGCAGAATACATTCTTCTTTTCCTCTACCGGGATCCGCTGCCCGATCTCATCGGTTTTATATGTCTGCTTTATTAGTGTCAGTACTCTGCTTCTGTCCATTGTAATCACCCGATAATGCCATTGATGTTTTTAAGGATTGGTATGCTTTCTCTATTTTTTCCATGTCTTCGTTGTCTCCGAAGTATGCTTTCTCATACAGGACAACCGCCTGAAAATACAGGGGATCCGAAAGATCCCCATATACTCCAGACTGTTCCAGGTCCTTTTTGCATGCTTCAATCAGATCTGCAATTTCATCATCAAATGTGTCATACGATTTTCTAAGCCTTTTTCTTAGTTTTTCGATATACGCGTCCATTTTTGGTCACTCCCGTCTTTTGCGTCTCCGTTGCAACTGTAGCTTTTACTTCGTTTGGCCCGCCTGGTACTTTTTTGTCACAGTCACCAGAGAGTTGACATCGATTGCCTTTCCGTCACAGATCATCACAGCTTTTGTGATCTGGTCTTCAGTGTCGTTGTCCTCGTATGATTTTACTCTCATTGCATAATTTGTATTTAACATGTAATCAGACCAATCAAAGAGGAATGCCACTACGGTATCGGCTGAAAGAGTCGCATCGATACTGGTCATGTATTCATTCAGCACGACTTTTCTTCCCAGCAGTGTCCTTTCCGGTTTTCCATTAATTCCGTAGTTAACTCGCGCGATCGGCTGACCGTTTCCATCCACCATTCCGACATATTTCATAAATGTTTTTTTGGTCATGTTCCAAACGGCTCCGTTTTCATACGCTAACGGGAGTGCTGCTTCTGCTGCTACCAGATCTTTGTAGGTCGGATCTGCGTCTGCTGCAATTTCCAGTGCCTGTCCGCTCGGCGCTGTTTCCTTGAGCACTCCTTTTGGCTGTCCGCTTCCGCTTCCATCAATGGCCGCCTTTTCCAGCGCTTTTACCATTGCTTCGGATACGTTTCTAATAAATACGGTTTCGAAAATTTCCAGAGACATCACAGACGATTCCAGGGACATAGATACTGCACATCTCAACTTATATCCCTTAATGTCGATCTGTCCCGTTGTTTTCTTCTGTTTATCGGATGTTGCTCCTTCTGCCACCCATGTTGCTGCCGGTTTTACGGATGACGTTGGCACGGTCACTCCTGCTGCGTATGCGGTTCTTGTCATCAGCGGGAGAATCATCCCTGACGTTTCCATTTTTTCAATGATTCTCCGGATCACTGTCGGCGCGATTACGCTTCCAATATCAGATGTTTTCGTGTTTGCATTTTCGTTTTTTAAGTTCTGTGGGATCGGTGTTCCATTTACGACATAGTTCATAAATGCTTTCCGGTATTCAACGGAGTCGTAAAAATCTTTTTCCTCCCTATCCTCTACATCACCTGCAAAGTTAGTTCTCTGGCTATTCATTCCAAACGGGTGTCTTGCAATCGGCTCGTTATTCAATGCTTCAAAATCAGCCTGTGCCTGTGCGATCGCATCCCATTTTTCATCCAGTGCTTTTACCTCGTTTGTTTTTGCTTTTGCTGTCTCTACATCTCCGTTGTCGATTGCTTCCTGTGCTTCTTTTAAAAGCGTGTTTCTCATTTCAAGATATTTTTCTTTATTCATTTTCTTTCTCCTTTTAACTTTAAAATTTCTGTTTGCATCTGCATTAAAAAAACAGACGCATTCTGTGCATCTGCTTTTCCTTGCATGATTTTTTTCACCTGGTTCATCTGCTCTTCGCTTGGAAGATGGAAATCTTCTCCTGCCACCATGTACCCCGGTTCTTCTTTTTCTTCAAACATGACTCCGTCAATCAACCCTCGTTCTTTTGCCTGTTCCGCAGTCATCCAGGTCTCATGTTCCATCATGTCCAGGGCTTCCTGTTCGGTCATTCCTGCCTTCTGCATATACGCCCTGCACAGTGCCTGGTCTGCTGTCCGCAGCACTTCCGCTGTGTGTTCCATATCGCTGTGATTTCCGGATGCCCTTGTAGATACGCAGTGTACCATCATCAGCGCAGTCGGCGCCATTTCGCAGTAGGATGCCATCGCCACGATAGATGCGGCACTGCATGCCCTTCCGGTGATGTAGATCTTCACATTTTTTGCGGACCGGAGTGCCGTGTAGATCTCTGTGCCTACTTCGATCACCCCGCCGGGAGATGATACGTAGACCTCGATCTCATCTCCGTCTACCACCTGATCCAGCACCTTCTGGACATCTCTCGGGCAAGTGCTGTCCTCTTCGAACCAGTCGTAGAACCATTTGTAATCATTCGGGATCAGATTCCCTCTGATGTCGATTCTGTGTTTCACCCCTCTCACCTCCCTTCAGCAGATTCTGTATGATGTTGGCTACCGCCATACAGTTTGAGCTGTTCATGTTGCTCAGAGCGGTTTCGATCAGATCAACCACCTGCGTATCCAGTCTTCGGATCGGTGCGTCTCCACCTTCCACCGGTGCCATGTTCATAGTTCCCCGCCATTCATTCGGAGTCATCGCTCCCCGGTCTACCATCGCCTGGAATGCCAGCTTGGTAGTCAGGCTGGCGCACTGCAGGTTGTTCGCTTCAAACACGATCCGGTTCCCGAATCCGCGCTCTTTCCGGCTGAATAATTTAACCGAATAGGTCTCCTGCATCTGTACCGCGATCGGCTCGATCTCCGCTTCGTAGTAGGCGTTCCATTCGTCTTCTGTGTAGTCGCTCTGGACGATTTTTTTGTTAGTGTTAAAAAACGAATAGATCCGTTCCGTGGTGCGGTCGGTCTGTGTCGCATTCGGCACATAATCTTTCGGCTCGATTCTCTGGACAGACGCTTTGGCATCCACACCCGCTGCCCCGAAGGAATCCGTCTCCACGGAAAGATAATTGTCTACGAACTTCTGGACATTCGCCTTGATGTCCTCTTCCCTCATATTCGAGTTGAACGTCAGGAGCCACCGGACGACTCCGCTGTTTTTGATCGCCTTGACAATCCCCTGATCGATCGTGCCGATCACGTTCATCATATCCGTCAGTGCCGGCGCCGGGCTTTCGCCAAACAGGTCGCTCTCGTTGTAATCCTGCCTCAAGTGGATCAGATCCGAATACGGGAATGTCCCGGTATTCCCGTTTGTGTACCAGAATTTCAGGTACAGTTCGCCGCCGGATCCATACACGGCCTGTGCCATCGTGCAGGGAACCGGATAGAGCTGGATCGCTTTTCCGTTCTCATCCCGCACAATCAGAATGAATGCATTGTTATTCAGGCAGAGCTGATTTGCGACTTTTTCCTGCATCTGCTGTCCGGTCATATACGGGTTCGGTTCTGACAGCAAAAACCGGATATTCGCATCCGGATTGACCAGCAGTCCTGTTTTCTTGTCTTCCCGGATATGCTTTCCCACCAGTTTTCCGATGGCTTTCACCTTTGGCCGGATGCAGGCCCGGATGATGTCGCTCTCATACATTTTCCCATTCCAGGAATAGTAAGATTCCCCGGTTGTCGTCAGCATGCTGATTACATTTTTCCCGGCTCCGACATTTTCTCGGTTTTCCATTGTTGTCGGACTTCGCTTCCAAAATGGTCTCATTATCTTCCTCCTCAGATCAGTGACATATATTCGTTGTAATTGTTTTGCAGTACCACATATGCGTCCAGCAACGCAGCCGTTCCATCGATTCTTCTTCTTGGCTTGCTGGTTTTAATCGGCTGGATGTTATCGTTTTTATCGACATCAACCGCCGTATTGCATAAGCACCACTTATCCACCGGATTGTTATTGTAGACAATCAGGTGGTTTTCCAGATCTGCTCCTAACCGCTTCATCGGCTGAGACAGTGTTTTCTTTCCCTGGATCACTGGCACCATGGTATTCTTGCCGAAGTAGTCCTGCATGTCCTCCACAAAATAAGCGGCTGACCATGCGTCATAGCCGATCAGATTCAGGTAGATGTCGTAGGTCTCCTGGATTTCCACAAACCATGCTTTCACGTCTCTGTAAGAGATCTTGTTTCCCTTACACGTTCTCACATAGCCTTTTTCGATCCAGACATCATACGGGATCTTGTCTTCCATCACCCGTTTTTCCACCAGATCTTCCGGCATCCAGTACATAGACATTACATAGATCCGTTCGTCATTCGGTACCTTAAAAATCACCTTCGCCGCCGTCAGGTCGGTGGTGGCAGACAAGTCCACTCCTCCGATTCCGTATCTCGGCTTCAGTTCCTGGACGTCAAACATCTCGGTATTGTTCGCCTGTTCAAATGTCAGCCATGCTTCCGATGATGTCTCGCGGATATTGAACTCCTTGCAGAGTAAGTTCTTGACCAGGAGCGGATTTTTTTGCGCCTTGGCCACTTTCGCTTTTAAGGTGTCATAATTCTTAATGGTCCCCAGTCCCGGATTTGCTTTCTTCCAGCATTTCTCATCCGTCCATTCCTTCCGGGAATCGATTTCGTAGACAAATGCAATGAAATGTTCGTCCTTGTAACCGTCCGGATCTTCGTATCCATTGATCACCATTTCTGCTTCTTCGTACTTCTGATCGTAGATATCTTCCCGGATCGTTCCGGCTGTCGAAGTGATATAGTCGAGTGGCTGCTCTCTGGCAGATACTCCGTCGGCCATGATGTCATACAAAGCCTTGCCCTGTTTCCATTGGTGGATTTCGTCCATCAGGACGCAGTGGACATTCAATCCGTCCAAGGTATCAGAATCTGATGCCAGTGGTTTAAATACTCCGTCGTTATATTCGGTGTCGATCTCTGCTACCAGTGTCTTCGCACGCTTCCGCAGCGCCGGTGACTTCCGGATCATGCGTTTGGATTCTAACCAGATGATTTTACTCTGGTCCTTTTTGGTAGCCACAGCGTACACTTCCGGACCCGGCTCTCCATCTGCCATAAGCATGTACAATCCCACGATTGACGCCAGCAATGATTTTCCGTTTTTCTTCCCCACGATCAAGAGTGCTTCCCGGTACTTCCGGAGGCCGTCATCGTCAATAAAACCAAAGATCACAGCCAAGTGTGCTTTTTCCCATAGTTCCAACCGGACTGGATGCCCTCCGAATTTTCCTTTGGAGTGCCGGCAGTAGTTCTCGGCAAATTCCAAAACATGATTTGCCCGTTTTGGGCTATAAAAATAGACACCCGGATTCCGGATGTCATGTACTACTTTCTTGTATGTTCGGTATACCTTGTCAGAGACGACTTCTTCCCCACTCTGGATCTTCTCCCAGTACTCCAGAATCGGGTTGTAATCATCCGGATATCTAATCCTTTCGTCCAATTACAAACGCCTCAAACCCGTCATTTTTTTCTACTTCCTTCGCCACCTCTTTTGGGAGAAGATCTGTCAGCTGCTTGATCGTTGACATATAATTCTTTACCATCGTGTTATAGATCTCCACTTCGGAGCATTTCTTGACACCTCTCTGGTTCGCTCCGTTCTGGTACTCCTCGGTATAGCCTTTTCTGTTGATGATTCCTCTCAGTTCATACAGTGAGGCCGCCATGAAAGCCGCCTCTTCGATCAGAGACTCCACGGATTTTTTTGCATCCTTGTCCAACTTTCTGTAGATACCGGCAAGTTTCCGTTTCTCTCTTTTTTCCAGTTCTTCTTTTGTCAAATCCCTTTTGCTTTTCATGGTTTTTCACCTCGTTTCTTCCGTGTGAACTACACCCCCTCCACGTGCGCGGGCGTGTGTTCTTTGAAGGTCCACTCACCGGTCTATTAGAAATCACCCTCGATTTTATTTAGGGGGGGATCCGGCTGGAACTATTTCTCCGTCCTCCGAGAAGTCATATTGAACGAGTCCTGGAACATTGTCCTTGCCATGCTCTTTATTATGACATTCCAGGCAATCATATTTTAAATTGCTGAAGCTCAGGGCAATATCTGGATCATTGATATTGTAAGGTGTCAGCTCTGTCCTGTGATGAACGATATATCCTGGAGTCTCATGGCATGTCTCACACATCCCGCCATCAATCCCCTGTCTGTATGCGATATATGCTTTCCTGCATCGCTTCCACTTGTCGCTGTTATAAAAAGCTTTTGCAAACTCTTTTGCCATACTGTTCTCCTCGTTTATCTTATGACATGCAAATACCCCGCACCGTTGTGCAGGGTATTTGTGCGTCTGAGGTTTTGGGAGTTTCCACCAAGATCAGAACCTCTCTTGTTCTTTTCTTGATGATACCATAATACCACTTATACTACTGAACTTCTATGAACTCTTTCGGAAGTTCAAAGTGTGCAAGCGCCCTCCCGTGGATCTTATATATCCATCTTTCCGAAAAATGCATTTTTTCAGCAATTTCCCACCAATCCAGTCCACTTATGTACTTGTAAAAGAGGACATCTTTCTCATTCTCACTCCGGAGCTTTTTGATCTGTTTAGCGATCTGCTGATATGTTTTGATCCTCAAATACCGCTCATCTATCAGTTCCCGTATCATTTCATCTAGATCCGCAGCATATCCCGACAGGTCCCCCTGCCCGCCGCTGCCATGAGGCATCCCATCATTTGCTTTGGCTCCCGGCGTGACTTTCATTTCTCTGAGTTCCGCAATCTCAGCATTGATCCTGTGGATCCGCCTTACATGCTGCCTGTAGCTCCGCAGGTATTCTTTTTTCCTGTCATTCTCGCTCATTGGTTTCTGTTCTTCGTCCATTGGCATCCCCTCCAATTCCGTACTTCTTGGCTATATATTTTGTGGCATCCTTAATCTGGTACGGTTTTCTTTTAAAGTTTTTTCTTGCCTCCTCCCTCACGTCCGTCTCCAGGCAGTCATAGTGATTTTTAATATCGATCTTTTTCTCATGTTCAGTTCGCTTGTGTTTCATTTGGCATCTACTCACTCCCTCCTATCGAACTTACTCAGCAGCTTTGCTCGCCACTCAGGATAATGCTCTTCCGGTTTGTTCTGGTTTCTTGGAATGTACGGTTCCGGCAGTGGCTGCCATGCGATAACGTCATACGCATTCCCGTAATCATCAACCCATATTCCTTCATGGGTGTATTGTAATGTGGTTGGAGTCTTTGCTCCCTCGATCATGACATTAAATTCCGGATACTCATCTTCCATTTCTGGCGCTTCCGGCATCCTCTCTTCCACAGGAATCCATCCGTCACCTTTATTAACAGTAGGTTGCCTTGCTATCATGTTAAGCCAATCAAACGTATCGCTGTTTTCCGTGATTGTGTTCCTAAAATCGTCCAATAATGCTTGTCTGCTTATCAGATCATTGGTAGTCACTTTCTCATTCATGTGCTTTCTGATGATGTCTTTTATATACACTGCAATGCCAGCTGCTCCAAGCTTGAACATAATATCATGATCTTCATTGGTATATTCATCTTCTATTTCATTAATTTCTTCCAGAATCTTTTCTAATTCCTGCATTATTCCAAACCATCCTCCTTTACTTTAGAATTCAAAAATCTCTCCCAAGTACTAGAACAACTATCTGAGCAAATATCTCCATCACATATTCTATCCAGCGGACACTCGTCACAGTCTTCGATGAGTAAATCCATTATATTTCCGATCTTCCACTTCGCTATCATGTCATTCCTCCTCATTCCACATCGGATGCCCGTAGTATAAATAACATTTCTTGCATGTTTCGCACGGTTCTCCGTCACCGTTCAATGTACGCAACCCTGCACATAAATCTTCTTCATAGCCTGGATGCTCATATTTGTGAGCCATATAGCAGTTATCAATTCCCTGTTTTACCTTGATATGCATCCTCATTCTCCTTTCATCAATTCCGGATTATCGAAGATATTTCCGATCACTTCAAGCCAGTCTTCTGAGTTATCCAGATGTATCCCATATGATCCCTCTCTTTCGATGTAATAGACAGCATTTGATCCATATTTGATAAATCCGGTTATTTTTTTATGGTTGAAATATCCCGAAACAATATCATTCTCCCAGATCCGCTTACCGTTCTTGTCTTTCAGTCCGGTATACTGGCAGACATTTTCTGGATCAATATCAAAAACCACTGTATTTCTCGGCATATTCCAATCCGAAAAGCCGTCCTGCATAATAACGTGTTGTTCATCCTCCGGCTTTACACTGTCACCAATGGGGCATATCGTCCTTTTGATGTGATATATGTAATATCCCTCTACCCACTCACCATTATCTATCCGCTTGGCGCGGAATAATATTTCTCGCATTGTTATTCCTCCCATTTCTTCAATCTCTGTCCGCACCACGGGCAGAACATAAACTCAACGTCTTTATCCATATCCGATCCACAAGCACATGTAATGCTGTCATGGTCAAAAATGCTTTGTTTACACATTTTCGCCGTATCCCGCTCCTTCAGCTCCACGATCTGTTCCGGATCAAGGCCGATGTCCTCATAAGGTTTCAGCTCTTCCAGCCGCTTCCTTGTATCATGTGCCATCTGGGCTACGTCAAGCTGACTGGTAAATACTTTGTTGTGTTTATGCTGATCTTCAACTCTTTTCAGTTCTCTGATCATCGTTTCTGTATCCATCTCCGCTCTCCTTTCGTTTGTTCTGTTCGCTTCACGATGTGTTTCCCGTATGTATATGAAATCGTGAAGTCACAATCAAGTATCAAAATAACCGGTCCAATGGACATTTTCTTCCGTCCCTCATGCCATCGCATATGCCATCTTCATCTGCAGTATCCCGGTATTTGCAGTAATTGTCGCAAATCTCCTCGCACACTTTCCGGATATTTTCCATTACTTCGCTCCACTTTTGCTCCCCACATCTCCGGCACTGATCTCTTTCGATCTGTTTTTCATCTATTTCTTTCATTCCTCTGGCACCTCCGGCGTGATATCTACTCCTTTCAAACTTTCTAACACTTTGTCATTCTTCTCGTCTGATCGGAACTGTGCTCTTAATTTGCACACATTATTGGCCCAAAGGATTCCATAAAACGGATTAAAGAATGGATTCTGCACCTCATACTCTCCTTTATCCCGGACTATCATCGCATTATCGATGATCCCCACAAATACATTGTTGACTGGATAAATCCGTCCTGTCTGTTCATCCTGTAAAAGCCTCTGGACCGTTCCCTGCGTTCCGATCAGGAGCACGTCCGTAATCGTCAGTATATCCCTTTTCTGAAATGGTTCCTCGTCAACTCTCAGCGGCAGCTCCATTTCAATCTGGTTTCCTTCCTTTGTGGCCAGGAATCTTGTTCCCGGATCCGGAAGCTCTCCAGTCAGGGAGATAATGTCTCCCAATGTTTTTTTCGCTACAAATTCCCTTTTGATGCTGACCTCCCAGTATGACCCGGCGATATACAGCCAATCATCCTCGGTTCTCCCTACTGCCAGCCCGCTTTTATATGCTTTCTTCATGAGTGCGTTTAAAGTACCTGGTTTCAAAAACATCCTGTTTCCTCCTCGCTTTTAATCTTCTTCGATGGTCCTGCCGTAATCATCCACTTCTTCTTTCAGCCACTCTTCCCAGAATCCAGTTTTTTTCATGTCAGCCAGATTCTCATTCGGCACGTCTCTCATTTTCTTGGCCAACTCAAGCGCCATCCCGTATGGCGTCAATGTGTCAAACCAATCTTTCCGGCTTCCGAACGGCTTGTCCAGGATCTCCGGCCGGTTCATAACCGCAGGGCTGGATTCTGTTTCTTCTTCTTTTTCCTCCTCCGCTGCCTCCGGTTCTCCCGTCTCTCCCGGATCGGCTCCCCGATCGGTCTCTTCGCAGGTCTCATTTTCCACCTCTCTTTCTGGGATTTCCTCTTCTCTTTGCGCCGGCGCAATTTCGCTTTCCGGTTTCTCCGGCACGTCTGGTTCCTCTGGCGGCTCCTGGCTTTCGGCTTCCATTTCCTCCGGCTCTTCTTCCCTCTGTTTTTCCTCTTTGTTCTCTTCCTTTGTGTCTTTCGGTTCCTCTTTTCCCGGGAATTCCGCCTCTTTTTGCGCCGGCGCAACCTCGTTTTCCGGTTCCGGCTCTTCCGGTTCCCCGAAGTAGCTCTGCCATGTCTTGGATCCCGCTGCCACGTTTCCGAAAATACTCTTTGTGAGTTCCCAGAATTCCCACCAGGTCAGGTTCTTCGGATCCGTATTGAACTTTTTGACGGCCACCCGGTTTTCATACATCATCAAAAAGTACAGTCCTTTCTTATAGGACCGGTTTCCGCCCGGATTGACGATCTCCGCAAACTGTTTGATAGTTTCTTCTGTAAATTCCGGCTCTCCGAATACTGCATTGAGGATGTCCGGATTGTCGTAGTAGAATTTTTCTACCAGCTGGCTCAGGTCATCCGCCACGCCTGCTGCCGGCTCCGTCTTATTAAAGCGTTTCAGTTCCCGTATATTCTCCCTTGATGTCTCCGGCTGGATCATAGACCGGTCATTGTCCGGGAGTTTCAGCATTTCTTCCAGCTGGCTTCTTCCCAGTTCGGCAAATTCCGGCCGGAGCTGTTCGGAGTACCCGTCAATGGAGTACTCCTTATTGATGCTCATGAATCGGCTTGTCGTGGATGGTTCCAGTCCATATTCCTCTTTCGCAAATTCCGCAATGCTCTTGTATCCGTCCCGCTCATAGAGTTTCTGATCCTCGATCTGCCGGAGTGCGTATCCGATTCGGACAAAACTCTGCTTGACTCCCAGCAGCTCCTGTCTCAGTTTTCTTTTCATCTCCATCCAGTCATCCAGTGTCATCTGTACATAGTCCATGTTCTTCCTCCTTACGCTATCGCTGCTGTCTCCATCTCTTCCGTCAATGTTCCTGTTTTCAGTTTCATCAGCCAGCCATCGAGCCATACCTGCATATTCTTCTCATCTGGTTTTTTGTCAAATTCTCCGTACCACTGGATGATCCTCGGATACTTGGCATCGACCTCTACCGTGATGTACGGGATCTCCGGCTCGTCTTTCAATCTCACCATCAGGATGTATGTTTGTCCAGTATTATGCCTGTTCAGATATCCGTCCCCGCCGACACAATGATGCAGGATTCTTCCTTCCATGACGATTTCCTCCGCCGATCTTGCCGGCCTGATGAGATAATTTTCGTCTTCGTAAAAATATTTCTTTCTGATGCTTCTGTAAGATTTCCGGATATCCGGATACTGCCTGGCCACTTCTCTGAGGCGTGCTTCTGCCTTTTCTTTGTTTATTTCCATGACCATTTTGTGATGTTCCTCGTCCAGATTTCTCGGGTACTGATATACCGTGTTGTTCAGGTCGTATCCCAGATCCTCTCGCATTTCCAGATAGTCCACATAGGTCGTGGCCACGTGCTGGATCCTTGCTTTGGCCCTGCTGCATTCGGTTCCATACTGGCATCCTGCATACTTCTCAATGCGATTAAGCAGTTTTTGTAATGTCATATATCTTGTAGCCCGCTCTACCTGCATACCGTTTAGTCCTGTTTCTGTCAGATGTTCTATCTGATCCTCCGTCCAGTTCTGTCCAAACCGCTTTTCCATCTGCATGACTTTCAGGGTCTCGACATCTCCCTTTTTCCGGATCAGCTGCTTTACCCTTTCTTTCCGGATTCCCAAAAATACATCCGGCCGGCTTGCATGCTCATTCTCCACAATTCCGTAATAGCATTTGACCAGGTTCTCTACTACTCCGATCAGCCCCATCTTGACCAGGACTTCGATCTGCGGTGTGTGGCTGTATCTTTCCAGATAGTCAATCGGATTGACATCTCCCACGCATTTTACATATTCCTGCAATGCGCTGTACTGGAACATGGTTCCTTCCATCTCTTCGTATGTTTCCGGCATGATCGGTGCCGCATTGATCGTAATGTTATTCATGCCGTACAAGTTGCAGTCATCCCAAAAATCTTCTCCCGAATACGGATTGTGTTTTTGGTAGTCAATCTGCATCTTTTTCCCCGGCTCAAAATAGGCCCTTGCAATTTCTACTCCGGATAGTTTTTCACAGGCATTATACATTTCCGTTCCTTTTTCCCCGCAGATAAGTCCAAGGATCCACGATTTCTCCACTTGCACATACCGCATGACCATTCCGTTTTCTTTGTACCGCTGCCCCAGGAACAAATGGATTTTCCTGCTGTGTTCTCCTTTCACTTTTCCCTGACATTTATACAGGCCACGGGCTCCGCACATCGGACAGGTGCCATACCTCCCCTCTCTCGGTTCTTCCGTCCATGTCTGGAACTGGCTCTCATACGAGATCCCGCTTTTCCACCTTGCGTCTGTCACGCCTCCGCATTTACTGCACGCTATCTTGGCCCAGCATCCATGCTTTTTGTAGTACAGATAATGCTCATTATGGAAATATAGATTGTCCGCCCTGTCCAGGATCTTTTTCTCCGGCAGTTCCTTTGTGTGTGCGATTCTATCTTTCAGTGCTTCCTGCCGGCGCTGATACTTTCTTCTCTCTGCCTTTCTCCTGACCTCTGTCGCAATGTCACTCTGTCTCCTGTCTATGTATTCCCACCATCCTTCTTCTCGCCACACTGTTGTCCCGCAGAATTTTTTAATCCTTTCCAGATCCTCCGGACTCTGAAGGATGTTTTCTTTTTCCATCTTCTCCCAGTACGACGAATCTCCGACACTATTCCAGATCAGCCTTCCATTGTTGTTGTTCCCTGACCGGACATACTGGCGTGTCCATTCTCCCGATTCCGGCCGGTATGTTCCAAAATCTTTCTTTGTGAGCACGATCCTCACCAGGGGAGTATCTTTTGGCTCTTTCTGATTCCGGTACACCTCGAGGAACAGATGCTTTTCGTGTCCCACGATCTTGATGCCTGTCACCCCGATGTATTTCACCTGTTTCTTCCTACTTACTTTCTCCAAACCAAAATATGGTATTTTTTCAATGGCTTTCTTTTTCATCTGCTCCGCCTACTTTCCCATGTAGTAATCTGTGATGATTTTCTTTGCCCTTGCCATCCCAGGGATCCCCAGTGTGACTCTCCCCGCTTTCACTCCTGCTTCTTTTAGGATGTCCTGTCCTACCGTGATCTGATTTGCAAAGGACCATTTCAGCAGAGCCGCAATGCATCCTTTCAGGCTCTTTCCCTTTTTCCGGACCTGATGTGCCAGGATCTCATTCTCCATGCACTGGCCTCTCAGGTATTCCACCCAGTCTTCCATGATTTCTTTCGGTTTCAGTTCTTCCGCTTCCACATCAATCTTTCCCAAGGCGGCTGTCAGCGGATCGCAGAGCACCGGGATGTCCCCCTGCAGGTACATCTCGACAAACTCCTGCATGATTCCGTTCTCCTTGGCCATTTTTTTCAGGCTCTCCTGGTCTCCCTCGTTAAACAGATTGTCCGCCAGTTCGTTAATCTCCTTGTATGAGTTCATTTCTCCAAATTTATCAAACATGGTTGCTCCTCCAATCTCAGACTCTTCTCTTTATCTCACCATTTTGCTCCATCTTCTCCGCATCGGCTTTCCGTGCATTTTTCTCCAGTTATTGGTCATTTCTTTCTGATCTCTGGACATTTTTTGATCAGCTTGGACATTTTCCGCTGCAATCATTATTGCTTTGAGCACTTCCGCCATTGCCTCTCCTGCTTTCACCGCTGCCTCTTCAAGGGCATACATGTTTCTGGTAATGTCACCTCCTGTTTCTCCCATGTCAATCCCGCACACTACAATCTTTTTACTTCTTTCTTCCAGTTCCGGATCCGGTGTCTCCTCCGTCTTCTCCTCCGGCTTCTCTTCCTGCTTTCCCTTCCGGATCCGATCCATGATTCTCTTCCAGATTCCCATTTTAATCCCACCTCCTTATCTGCAATATGGTTTCCGGCGCTTTGACATACTCTTCCAGTGCGTCAATCGCTTCATTCCCTCCGTAGCACACCAGTGCCAGATATCCACGGAGTGTCAGTTTTTCCAGCCACTCCTTTTGGCTTTTGCTTGTTCGGTTCTCCCCGACTTTCATCTCGATGTACAGACCGGCATATCCGGCGTGTGGGGCCGGCAGCACCAGGTCCGGCACTCCTGCCCGTACCCCCATCCTTTTCAGCTTGGCCGCCTCCGCCCTGTTCCTGCTCCCGCCGTTTGGCACATGGTAGAGCATTTCCAGATCCGGATACGCATTGCACATCAACTGCGCCCACCGGATCACTTTCTGCTGTTCTTCATCTTCGGATCCGGTGAGCTGGATCCGGCCGTCTGGTGTCTTTCTTTCCTTCACCCGGTAATTTCTCACTTCTTTCTCCTCCATTCGTTGATCATCTCTATCGTTTCGGTCCATTCTCTGGTAAAGTTTTCCTTTTCTTCCAGAGTCATGGTTTCCGCTGCCGTCTTCTGATATGTCGTTATGTGTTGTTTATTTAAAAAGTCCCGGAAGGACCTGCTGCTCCCGATCTCCCATTTTTCCCTGGCGATCCGGTATGCCTCTTCTGCATCATGATCCCATGCAATTTCTATGACTTCTTCCAGATGCTGTCGCAAGGTTCTTGCTGTTTTTCTTGGCACTTTTTCCACGGTCGGTCCTCCTCTCTTTAATTTCTACTTCTCCGGTCTCCAGATTCAGGATATACGTTTCTTCCGGCTCTCTTGCTCTGCCCGCCTTATGATCCGGTAACTTTACAAGCGTATAGGAAAAATACATATATCCTGTGACTTCATGCCAGGCTTCTTTGATGCTTTCTTTGTCCACGTACCATCCGGCCGGAACCTCAATCTTATGGCTGTATGCATTCCGTCCCCGGATCACTCGTTTTTCCGGTTCCGGGATGTGCAGATTGCGACTGCTGCAGTACCGCTTATTGATAAATCCCTGCTCCGTTTTCATGGTTTTGTCGGAGTATTTGATAAAATATCCAGCCAGTTTCCGGTACTGTCCGCTCTTGTCCAGCGGCTTAATGCTGATCCAACCTTTTTCCCATAGATCTCTTATGATGTGTGATATATTATTAATCCCGTTTATGACGATATGGATATGCGCCGCCCCTCTCTCTCCTTTTTCTGCTGTCCATATGTATTTCAGTTCCAGCCCTTCTTTCCGGTACCGCTTCCGCATCTTCCGCAGGAGTGTCCGGATGTCCCGGTTCAGCGTCTCCCGATCTGGCCGCTCCTCTTTCCGGTAGCTGAGTGTGAGGTAGTAGTCCTCTCCGGAAAAATTCGCATTCATCAATCGGGTGAGTTTCTTCTCGGCCATCCTCCTGTTCACCTGCCTCTGCGCTTCTGGAGTCCTGTTCTCTTTCTTTTTTCGGCTCCCTCCCTTCTGGTCAAATCTATATGAATAATAAAATTCATATTCCTTCGTCAATCCTGCCCTGCAGGTTGTCCTGATATAAGGCATTTCCTCTTCCCTCCCTGCCCCATCCGGTTCTTGAAATAATATCCTTATCGAGTCTTAAAGGGGATTGCTCTCCCCTTCCTTTTTCGTCCGTATCCGTGTGATTCCGGATGGTTGATTGTGTTTTCTTCTTTCTTATGCTATACTCAAGTTGTTCTGATATATGGCATACCCGCCCGCGAGTCACCCTCGGACTTCGGGCGGGTATCCTTATTTTTTATTCTTTTTGCGATCTCAGACAATTCGGTACCCGGTTCCTTTTTTCTCCGCTTCTCTTGCGGCATACTCTTCTACCTCCTGCTGTGATCCATACAGGCACCCGATATCTCCGTTGTCGTACCGGATAATCCAGAGAATCGGTTCTTCCGATTTTAATTTTTCTAATTTGATTTTTCCCTTTGAATCTGTCATAATAAAGTTGGTTATTTTTGTGAGTGCATATGTGGATTGCCGTCCCTATGCACTCTTTTTCATTTCCTGCTGCCATTTTCTTTTTCGTAGTTCCCGGATCCGGAGATACCTGTGCTCCCGGCACTGGACACAGCGGTACGCCATATAGCAGATTGCCATTGCTTCTCCGGAAATCAACATCCACAGTATAAACATGGTGAACGTCATGGATCCGTTGCTGTATCCACCTACTGTTGCGATCAGCACCATGAGCGCCGTACCACCAAGCAGTCCGAAAATGTCTTTCAGGATTGCGTATTTTCTCAGTTTTCTTCTGTGCATGGTTTCTCACCTCCTTTTGCTCTACGGGCCTCTTCGATGATCGGCCGAAGTTCTTTTAATTCCTTCCGGATCTGCTCTGCTTCCTCTGCATATTCTGGCTGCCAACTGACGCCGGAATGATCCATGATCCACATCAGCCTGTTGACCAACCTCATGTACCTGTTCATTTCTTTTACCGTCATCTTGACTCTCCTTTTCAATTGGTGACAATTTGTCACCGTTACGATACAACCTCTGTATAAAATCCCATTGCTTTGGCAATTTCCTGCGGATTATACGGTGGCACATGCTTCTTTCCGTTTTTGGACTTGAGCATGTCTCTGTAGTTGTAATAGTCCGTAAAAGCCAGGATATTCACCCGTTTCAGGTTGCCATCGCTTAAGATCCCGTAATTTCCGTATCGGTCTTTCTGATCTTCCATCTCCCGGACGATCGTTCTGACCGTCCGATCGCAGACATGGAACTGCTCCGCCAACTGCGGGATTGTAGCGATTGCGTTTCCGTGTAAGATTCGCATTGATGTTATGTTCACGCTTCATCCCTCCTTCTCTGTTAATCTCTTGTCATCCTCCATCCAATCTCCTATACTTGAAATACAGGCACCGCCATGCCGAGTACAAAAGAAAGGAGGATTCCTCATGCTTACAAAGGAAGCTAAAACTGTCCTATATCACATGTATAAAGAATACCTTGTGCGCCGTGATAATAAGGTTTCAAGAGCTCAAGCCAAAGATTTTGGCTCTGCCGAGTCGATCCGCGCTTTACTTTTCCCCGATTGGTCTCTTGACGATATCGAAGATGTACTTCGCGAACTTGATCGGAACGGCTTTGTAAATAACTTGTATGCTGACGATACAGTTTATCATTGTTCTATTTCTGATTCTGCCGTTGTCAAAATGGAGAACCAGAAAAGAGACGCCTTATTATCTGTCGCAGATTTTATTTCAAAATTTATTCCTTAATCACAGTCCAGTCGTCAGCCATCAGGTCATCTGCCGTTGGATTCCACCATCTACATGCTCTATCAATTCTTTCGCCTTTCATTACAAGTAATAAACAAGTATCATACGAATTGGTCGGACGGATTGCAGAATATGTGTCTGATTCTGTTTCTTTGGCAGATGCCCTGATAATCAAGGTATTTTTTTTCAAGGCTTCCCTTACAGCTTCATGTATGTACATCTTTACAGCCCCTTTCTATTTCACCTTTGCTTCTTCTTTTTCTCTTTCTTCGGTTTCTGCGCAGAGCGAATATCCTCTAATGATCCCCAGCACCTCCGCTTTTTTATTTTCCGGAAGCTTCTCGATCAATTTAATGAGTTCTTTCGCGTCCACTCTTGCTTCTTTTAACGTATTTCTTGTGTTTTTCAAATTTTCACCTCCAAATGTTTTGTTAAGCACATCTTATCACTTAAAAATGTGTTTGTCAATACTTTTTATCGTTTTCCCTTGTTCCTTTTGTGCTTTACAAACCTTTCTTTATGTGCTAATATGGTTTTGAGAGGAGGTGTTATTATGACAATCAGCGAACGTATCAGGATTTTGAGAAAAGAAAAACTAAAAATTACTCAAGAAGAATTCGGAGAACCGTTAGGATTGTCTAGAGCTAATATTGCGAATATAGAAGCTGGAAGAATATCTGTCACGGACAGGGTGCTTACATCTATTTGTCGTGAATTTAATGTAAATATTCTATGGTTGACGGATGGTAAAGGCGATATATTTACGACAACGCCAGAAAGCGTTGTTGATGAATTGGCAGAGGACTATCATCTTGATGATATAGACAAAAAAATTATCGAAAATTATTTGCAGCTGGATGATAACCAGAGGAAGGTTTTAAAAGATTATTTCAAAAAAATCTTTACATAAAGAAAAAGCCGGGGAGTTATTTCCCCGACCTTGCAAGATACTTCATTACATAATTAAGTATACGGTTTAAATATTTGATATCATCAATTTGTTTGACTGCATCAATTATGTGTTGTTTGTATTCCTCTTTGTTCATGTTACCCTCCCGACTGCAAAAACACTGATCGAAATTCCTTGAATTTAGAATAACACTTAACGAGGGATTTTTAAAGTACTTATCGAACATTTGTTCTATTTTGTTTTTGGGATGGTATAAATTGATATAATCGCACATGCGTTTATATAAATGGGTTTTCTCAATGTAGGGGTGGAAAGTGAGGAGAAAATGAAAAAAGAAAAGCAAAAGAAAAAAGGCGGTAAGTTGAAATGGATTCTTCTGATCGCAGTAGTCGTTATCATTGGTGCTGCTGCCATGGGCGGAGGAAGCGGAGACGACAGCTCATCCGGCAACACTCAAACGGCCGAAGGAAATGAGCCATCAACAGACACGTCATCCGAAAAAGAATCTCAAGAGCCTGACGTTCCTACCGAGTATCTCTCGGCATTAACAAAAGCGGAACAGTACAGTGAAACAATGAGCATGTCAAAGCAGGGCATTTACGATCAGCTTGTCTCCGAATATGGTGAACAGTTCAGCGCCGAAGCTGCACAGTATGCAATAGACAATATGGAGGCTGACTGGAACGCAAACGCTTTAGCAAAGGCAAAATCTTATAGCGACACTATGTATTTGTCAAAGCAGGGCATCTATGATCAGCTCGTTTCTGAAAACGGCGAAAAGTTTACTGCTGAAGAAGCGCAGTACGCTGTGGACAATCTCAAGGCTGATTATAATAAAAATGCTTTAGAAAAAGCGAAATCTTACCAGGAATCCATGAGCATGTCTCCGGAAGCTATCCGGGATCAGCTCACATCCGAATACGGTGAGAAATTTACTCAGGAAGAAGCAGATTATGCTATAGCTAATCTGAACTAATCTGATATCTTAAAATAGAAAACCGCCCTGGTGCGGCAACACCAGGACGGAATCACTTGCGAATCTCCGAAGAGATCACACCCACTAACAACTATATTGTATCATCTTCGGAGATGGCCCGCAATCGGAACATTCGTTCTGTGCTGGCCATTATTTTTATACTCAAATATAAAGGAGATGATGTTATGTGGGTTGAGAAAACCAAAGCAGGCAACTATAAGTTTGTCGAGCGGTACAAGGACTACATGACCGGAAAAGAGAAGAAAGTATCCGTCACCTTGGAGAAAAACAACGCTTCCGCCCGAAAACAGGCTGCGGAGATGCTGGCCGGAATTATTGCAGAGCGTCAGACTGCTCCGGCAACTCCGGAAGAGATCACTCTCAAAAAGCTGGTCACTGAGTACCTGGCCTATAAGGAACGGACTGTCAAGCTGTCCACTTACCGCAGAGATTACTATCAATGCCAAGCATTTTTGGCGATGCTTGGAGAGGATACGTTGGTCAACAATCTGAGTGCCAGCTACATTAAGAATCGGTTCATTTCGTCCGGCGAAGATAACAGCCGGCTGAATGAGCGCCGTGTCCGGCTTATGACTCTGCTTAACTGGGGATTTGAGAACGACTATATCAGAGATGTGGGATGGTTGCGGAAGTTCAAGCCGTTTCCGGATGATCCGCACAAGGTCAAGATCCAGGACAAGTATATGGAGGACTATGAGCTGGATGCCGTCCTGAATGCCATGGATCACGAGCGCTGGAAGCTATTCACGGAGTTCCTGGTACTGTCCGGTCTCCGGATCGGAGAGGCAGTCGCCCTAAATCGGGATGATATTGATTACGACAATCAGTGTATCCACGTCACCAAAACTTATGACGGCAACAACAAGGTTATTACCACTCCAAAATCATTCTGCTCGATCAGAGACGTGTATATGCAGCCGGAGCTGTTCCAGCTGTGCCGGAAGATCAACATCTATATCCGGAAAGAGAGTATCTTTCTGGGCTACCGATCTAAGCTGTTCTTCCCGAATGAGCGTGGGGGATGTGTCAATTACAACAGCTACAACAAGCAGCTGAAAAAAGTAACGCTGGAAGTCCTCGGCCGGAAGCTGACCGCCCACTCCCTCCGGCATACACACGCCTCCCTGCTGTTGGCAAGCGGAGTAACCATTGATGCGATCTCGAGACGGCTCGGCCACGAAAACAGCCGTGTGACAAGACGGATCTATCTGCACATCACGAAAAAGCTGAAAGAGCGTGACAATGACCAGATCCGGGATCTCAAGATCATTTAGATCGAGGGGGCAGAAAAGGGGCATAACCCATTCATTCCCTTATCTATCCCCTGCAAAGGGAAAAGGCGGAAAGCCTTGATTTTCCTAGACTTTTCCGCCTCTTATATATCCCTTGTTTTCATTCCAAATGCCGCAGACCGGAATCGAACCGGTACGGGAGGATAAGTCCCGCAGGATTTTAAGTCCTGTGCGTCTGCCAGTTCCGCCACTGCGGCAAAGTGGATGGAGGTGGATTCGAACCACCGAAAGCGTTGCTAACAGATTTACAGTCTGCCCCCTTTGGCCACTCGGGAATCCATCCTTATGATACAGGGTATCATGCCCTGCCAATAATTATTTATACCACATTCCAAAGAAAAACGCAAGGAAAATTTCCCTTGCGTTTTCTTTTGTATCATAAATCTTAATCGTAACCGTTGGTTATCAGGTTCCATCAGCCGTCTCAGAGCCTTCGATCATCTCTCCGGCCTCCACCTTGTTAATCATGTCCGCAATCTCGGCCACAGTGTCTTCATTCGGGATCGTCACATAAAGATACTGACTTCCGGTCGAATAGCACATCTCCTGACCGCCGATACCGTCGGCTGCCATCGAGTAGATCTGCCAGTCTGAGTGATCGCTGAGCTGCTGTTTGATCAGTGCCCGGATCTGTTTCATGGACATATTTGTCTCTACACTGTCGGCTGCCTCGTCAAGGATATCAGCCGCCTTTACGATCATGGATGGAGATACCATCTTTTTGATCATTGCGGTAATCAGTGCCTCCTGATTCTTTCCACGCTGATTGTCGCCGTCTACAAGCGCATGACGCTCTCTTGCAAACGCAAGTGCCTCCTGACCGTCCAGGTGATTCGTGCCTTCCTGAATTTCAACAACAGCTCCGGCGTCGGTGCCTGTTGTGAAGGCATATTCAGACTCTACGTCTACACCGCCCAGAATATCAATAATATTGATAAAGGAGGTAAAATTCAGTCTCGCATAGAACGGAATTGATACCTGATACAGCTCTTCCAGTGTATCAATCGAAACATCCACCCCGTAATTTCCTGCATGTGTCAGCTTATCCTTCATGCCGCCGGAAATACCCGGAATCTCCACATAGTAGTCTCGCGGAGTCGTTACCAGCAGAATCTGATGTGTTGTCGGGTTAACCGTGGCGATGATATTAACATCACTTCGGCTGGAATCCTCCACATTTCCGTAGATATCAATACCGCTGATATACACGGTAAACGGCTCTGACTGAACCGGAACATCCAGAGAAACATCCTGCGTCTCTTCTACTGTATATTCGTAAATCACCCTTGTATTGGAGCCGAAGCCTTCTGACGCTTTCTCCATCGTATTCTGATAGTTGGAATCATAAACAATGATATCGATCTCTTCATCCATCAGAGCCTGCGCCATCTCTTCCATATTATCAAACACTTCGGTATCGATGCTCTTTTTCAACTGCTTATTGATATTAGAAAGCGCTTTATCAGTGTTTTCTCCATCCGTTGCATACTGGATTCCAAACACATAATCTTCTGCATCGCTCAGCTCTTCTGCCTTGTCACTTTCTCTTACAACCGCAACCATCTTATGACTTTCCGATCCGCCGCCTGCAATGCTCAGGAGTGCCCCGCCGGTTTTATAAACATAAAAAGATCCGACAGCCAGAACAATCGTCATCAAAAAACTGAATACCTTGCCGACAATCTTGCCCTTTCCCCGTACAGCCAGCTGTGAAATCAATGTGATTCCAAGCAGTACCAGAAGTACTCCCGCGATTCCCAGAAGGTATTCCATAAGCAGAATATCCATCCAGCACAGAAGCCACAAGAATGCCAGAGATGCCGCAAGCTGAAATGCGAAAAATACCATACCTCTGGCTGCACCGGCGCGCTCGGCTTTTCGTTCTTTACGTCTTCCGATCTCCTTCAATCTTCTTGCCCGTTTTTCCTCCTCCGTAAGTCTGTCAGGAATCTTCCGTCTTGTCCCCTCTGTCTTTCGCTTTCTTGTCGTTGTACGTTCCTGTCCCTCATCCAAATTATAGTCTGAATCGGACTTCTTCTGACCGGATGCGTCCGCACGTCTTTTTTGCCGGCGTACCGGTCTGTTCTCTGGAAGCTTTCCGTTTCCACTCTCTTTCTGGACCATAGTTCTTTTATCCTTTCGTAGGTCTTTCCTGCGTCTGTTCGCACTTGTACTATTTTATAACTTTTACTACATCTATGCCGGTTTGTCAAGTTTTTGGCTAATATTCACGCTTTTTTAAAATTATTGCGGAATGTTTCCCCATATTAAGGACAATCTCGCCGTTTTCTATAATATACTCTTCAAACTCTGTTGTATATCCTTCATCATATGTATAGATCAGCCTTCTCATAAATCCCTGCATCGGAATCTCTGCCGGCCAGACCGGTACGCGGACTGTTGCCGCCTCGCTTCTGTTGTTCACGATAACAACAAACTGTCTTCTGTCATTGAAGCGCGCATAGGCAAGAATCCCTTCTTCCCAGGTCAGCATCTTGAGCGATCCTGTCCGGAATGCGCGGTAACGTTTGTGAATAGCGATAACTTCCTTGTGGAAAGCAATCATCTCTTTATCTTCATTTCCCCACGGGTATGTTCTCCGGTTGTCCGGATCTGTAAATCCGTATACCCCGGCCTCATCGCCATAATAGATTGTCGGCGCTCCTACCCAGGTCATCTGCATCACGACAGCTTCTCTCATGATAGCCGGATTCGTATAGATCTCTGCCGCTTCATGTCCCAGCTGGTCAACACGTCCCACCATATGATTCGTCCGTGTCAGGAAACGGGAATGGTCATGGTTTGACAGTTCATTCATTGCCGTCATAAGTGACGGAGTCGGCATTGCTGCCATATGGTGCGTGATGGAATTGATAAAATAATCCGCATTGTCACACAGATCCGGCCGGCTGAAATCGCTGTGCTTTTCCATACCGGTTAAAAACCAGGTCAGCGGTTCCATAAACGCATCGTAATTCATGACAGTATCCCATTCATCTCCCTGAAGCCATTCTTTCGGATCTCCATAGTGCTCCGCAAGAATAATCGCCTGCGGATTCGCACTTTTGACAGCCATCCGGAAGCGTTTCCAGAAATCGTGATTGTATTCCTTTGACATTCCAAGATCAGCCGCTACGTCCAGTCTCCATCCGTCCACATTATACGGCGGCGAAACCCATTTTTTCCCGATCCTGAGAATATAGTTTTCCAGTTTTACGGACTCTTCATAATTCAGCTTTGGCAACGTTTCATGACCCCACCAGCCGTCATAGTTTCCGTTATCCGGCCATGCGCCCGGATCTTCGTTATAAAACTTGAAGAAGTCCCGGTACGGGCTGTCCGCTGAAATGTATGCGCCCGGCTCATACGTTCCTTCTTTCAGGTAGATCTTTTCTCTGTCCATCCACTTGTTGAAGGATCCGCAGTGATTAAAAACTCCGTCAAGAATGACTTTCATGCCGCGTCTGTGAATCTCCTCGACCACATGGGCAAAAAACTGATTGCTTGCCTCCAGATTTGCCCTTCCGGCACTTCGTACCTGATATTTTGTCGCCTGACTGTTGTCCGCACACCCCTCCGGAAGGATCTCTCCGCCGTCTTTTACGATCCTGCCAAAGTGCGGATCAATATAATCATAATCCTGAATATCGTATTTGTGATTAGACGGCGAAACGAACAGCGGGTTAAAATATATGACTTCAACACCGAGCTCCTGCAGGTAGTCAAGCTTATCAAGCACTCCCTGAAGATCCCCGCCATAAAATTCACGGATCGCCATCGCCTTGGCCGGTTTCTGGTTCCAGTCTTCTACTTTCTCGGATCTGGCTCCAAGATAATAGTATTCCCCTGTCACAACATCATTATCCGGATCTCCATTATAAAAACGGTCCGTATAGATCTGATACATTACCGCCCCTTTTGCCCATTCCGGTGTGGAGAAGTTGGGAATCAACACAAACTCGTAGGTCTTCATCGGCTCTTCGACTACCCCGTAGCGGTTAAAATACACCACTTCTCCATCATTTCCCCGAATTTCAAAGTGATATTTCAAAGGCTCGTTTCCTATCTGAATACGGGTATTATAATAATCAAAAACTTCTGATGACTGCCCTTTTTCCATAGAAAAACAGGCCTCACTTGTGACCACTTTTACTTCCTGCACATCATCTTTCGCCGTTCGGAATCTTAAAATTATCTTCTGATTTTCTACCGGTTCCGGCGGGATGACATATACTCCCGTCCCATCACAAAATAATGCCTGTTTATTCATAAACATACTCCCTTTCTTCCCGTATCTACTCCGGCAGCATCTGTTCTTCCTGAGAGCTTTCTGTAAATAAACTTTCAAACTCTTCTCTGGAAATTTTTTCTTTTTCCAGAAGGAGAGATGCACACTTGTGTAATACGTCCATATGCTCATTTATTATTGTCTTTGCTTCTTCATAGCATTCATCAATAATTCGTTTCACTTCCTCATCAATCTTCCCTGCAACCGCTTCACCGTAGCCCCTTGTATGGGCAAGGTCTCTTCCTATGAAAACTTCGTCGCTGTCATTGTCATAATTGATCAAGCCGACCTCCTTTGACATGCCGAACTTGGTCACCATCGCTTTTGCGAGGCTTGTAGCCTGTTTAATATCCTGTGACGCTCCTGTCGTAATGTCATCGAAGATGATTTCTTCAGCCACCCGGCCTCCAAGGGAAACCGTGATGTCCTGAAGCATTTTCCCTTTTGTGTTGAACATTTCGTCCTTTTCCGGAAGCGGCATCGTATATCCTGCCGCACCGTTTCCTGTCGGAATGATGGAAACTGTATAGACCGGCCCAACATCCGGAAGGAGATGGAACAGGATCGCGTGTCCTGACTCATGGTAGGCCGTAATCCTCTTTTCCTTGTCTGAAATCACACGGCTCTTCTTCTCCGCGCCGATTCCGACTTTGACAAATGCCCGCCGGATATCCTCCTGTGTAATGTACATGCGGGCCTGCTTTGCCGCGTAAATCGCGCTTTCATTGAGCAGGTTTTCCAGATCCGCCCCGGTAAATCCGGCTGTCGTCTGCGCGATCTGCCGCAGATCAACGTCATCTCCGAGCGGCTTGGATCTTGCGTGTACGGCAAGAATCTCAAATCTTCCCTGTACATCCGGACGTCCTACGAGAACCTTTCTGTCAAATCGTCCCGGACGCAGGATTGCTGGATCCAGAATATCTACCCGGTTCGTCGCAGCCATGACAATGATGCCCTCATTGACTCCGAATCCGTCCATCTCCACAAGGAGCTGGTTCAGTGTCTGCTCTCTTTCGTCATGTCCGCCTCCCATACCGGTTCCTCTGCGTCTTGCAACAGCGTCAATCTCATCGATAAAAATAATACACGGTGCATGTTTCTTGGCATCTTCAAACAGATCTCTTACCCGGGATGCTCCGACTCCGACAAACATTTCCACAAAGTCTGAACCGGAAATCGTAAAGAACGGTACATCCGCCTCTCCGGCTACAGCCTTCGCAAGCAGTGTCTTACCTGTTCCCGGAGGTCCTTCCAGCAGTACTCCTTTCGGAATTCTCGCCCCTACCTGAATATATCTTTGAGGATTTTTCAGAAAATCCACAATTTCCTCAAGTTCCTCTTTTTCCTCTTTGAGTCCTGCCACATCATCGAATGTGACTTTTTTATCTTTATCCGTACTCATTCTGGCCCGGCTCTTTCCGAAATTCATTGCTTTGGCACCCGCTCCTCCGTCAGCTGCGCCGCTCTGTCTTCGCATAAATGCGAAAAGCAGGAAAATCGCGCCTACCATAATGATCGTTGGAAGAATCGATGTCAGAAATACATTTTCACCCGGTACTTCACTTAACTCACAGCTGATTCCTTCACTTTCCAGATAATTCTGTTCGTTCTGAACATTGGAAATATTGACATACCGGTATTCTCCGGAATCTTTCATCAAAAGTTCAACCTGACCCGTCGGAACTGCCTGATCCTGATAGATGACAGCGCTTTCCACCTGGTTCCCTTCGACGGCCTCATGGTATTCATCCAGCGTCAGCGTCCTGCTTCTCTGCTGTGACTGATTGGTTACCCAGAAAGCAAGGAAGATCAGCACGATGAATATCAGTACTGATACGCTGCCGAAGCCTCTGTTCTTTTTATTATTCAACCTTCCTTTTTCTCCTTTCTATTCTACTCCTTCGACCACTCCGATATACGGAAGGTTCCGGTACTTCTGGTCATAGTCAAGACCGTAGCCGACTACAAATTCATCCGGAATATTAAAGCCGACATAGTCAACGTGGACATCTTTCACACGGCGTTCCGGTTTGTCCAGAAGTGTACAGATATGCATGCTTTTCGGCCCTCTTTCATTCAAAATCTTCATCAAATGAAAAAGCGTGCGGCCGGAATCGATGATATCCTCCACAATAATCACATCTTTCCCCTCAAGCGGTTCATCCAGATCCTTTACGATCTTTACCACGCCGCTTGATTCCGTGCCTGATCCATAGCTGCTGACACTCATAAAATCCATGGAAACCGGAACTGTAATTCTCTTTGCAAGTTCACACATAAAAAAGACCCCGCCTTTCAGGACGCAGATCAGATGTACATGCTTTCCGGCATAATCTTCACTGATCTTCTTTCCAAGCTCCTCGATCCTTTGATTTACCTGCTCCTCCGGAACCAATACTTTAATTGTCTCTGCCATTTTTTTCTCCTCCGTAAATCTCTATTTGTACTATTTTTACTGTTCTTTCCGTAATCTGATACGCTTTATTCTGCCGGTACCCGACGATCCAGACGATCTCATTCCCGTCTGCAATCAGCGGAATTTCATCTCGTTTGCCGGCCGGAACCTTCTGATTAATAAAAAATTTCTTTAAAGTTTGACGCTTTCCGTCTGCGGTGACCGTAATATAGTCACCCTCCCGGCGTGTCCGCATGACAAGTCTGCCTTTTATTATATCATAATCAAACCATTTCGTGTAGGGGGTATCTGGCCACTTTTCGCCCTCCCGGCGGTCAAAGACCTGCATTTTAAACCCGATTTCCGTTTTTTTCTCCAGCTGTTCTCCCATCTTCTCTTTTTTCTGTATCAATACTCCTTCGTATGTCCGAAGTGCTCTGACTCCGTAAGGAAGTGATATGCTTCTCCCCGGCTGTTTTTCCATAAGCCCGTGGATATCCTGCACATGAACCGCCCGCAGATTTTTTTCACCTGCGCACACCTCGCAGAGTACAGAACGGATAACTTCCTCCCGGAACACCTTCGGAACTCTTTCCAGTTCCGCTTTCCGGATGAGCTTTCCGCCGTCTGTTTCCTTCACACATTCTTTAATATATGTTCCCGTTTCGGCTTCCATATATTCCCACAACTCAGACATTTTTTCCGCCATTCTGGAAATATGTTCTGCCGTTCCCGGATTGATCTCATTTAGTTCTTTCATGACTCTGTTGCGGATCCGGTTTCTTGTGTAAGCATCCTCCAGGTTGGTCGCGTCGATTCTCCACGGAATCCCCTGCTCTTTCAGCGCCGCCTCGATTTCTGCCTTTCCCACGCAGAGGAGGGGATGAATCAGTTCCTCGGAGACCGGGAGAATCCCCCGCATCCCCTTTACCCGGCTTCCCCTGCAGAGATTCATAATGACAGTCTCCGCGTTATCGTCCTGATGGTGGGCAAACGCGATTTTGTCCGCATGCTCTTCCACCATCACCTTTCGCATGGCTTCCCGGCGGACTTCCCGGCCCGCCTCCTCCTGGGAGCATTTTCTCTTTTCCGCCTCTTTTGCCACATCAATCCGGAACACACGGCATGGGACGTTCTGCTGCCTGCATAGTTCTTCCACAAACCGTTCGTCCGCGTCGGCCTCCTCTCCCCGCAGCATGTGATTGACGTGAACCGCTGTGACCCGGATTCCCATTGTCTTTTGCAGGCTCAAAAGTACAAAAAGCAGGCATACCGAATCAGCTCCTCCGGATATACCTGCAACTATATGTTCCCCTCGCTCTATCATATTCCATCGTCTTAGATAGGATTCCACTTTTTTCTGCAATCCTTCCCGTTTTTTCTCTTCAGCCACGTCGTTTTCTCCTGTATCTCTTTTTCTTCATCTTATATAATAATTCCGTAAAAAGCAAGTTATATTCTCCAGATTCCCACAACCAGCACGGTCATGTCGTCCATCGGCTCTTCCCCCGTCCACTCCAGCACCTGTTCCAGGATGTGGTGCGCCATTTCTTTCGGATTGTTCAGGCTTGTTCCTCGGATGATAGTGTCCAGAAGAAATTCCTGCTCCCCTACCGGAAGCGCATCCATGATGCCGTCTGTAATCATAATGACGAAATCCCCGCTCTGCAAATGCTTATGTACGCTCTGGATTTCCAGATCCTGAATCACCCCGAGGGGAAGATTGGTAGAGCAGATCCTCTCCACTCCATTTTGATGGCGGATAAAAGTTGTGGACGCCCCTGCTTTTAAAATATCCACGGTCCCCTCATACAGATCGAAAATACTGATGTCAATGGTGGAAAAACGGATCTCCTCCCGGCCGATCACCAGCGCCGTATTCATCATCTCCAGAGCTGTCCGCGCCGGAAATCCCGCCTCCAGAAGTTCCTCCAGCATATCCACTACCATGGCGCTCTCCCGGTATGCCTCCTCTCCGGAACCCATGCCGTCAGAAAGAACCGCTCCCTGTTTTCCTGCCGGAAGCTCCATCATGGAAAAGCTGTCCCCGGAAATATCCGCGCACCCCTTTCCGATCTTTGCCACTCCCTGAAGCGTATAGTAGTGCTGCATCTCCAGGAAAACAATGGTCGCATACTCCTGCCCCAGCGATCTTCTCTCGTCTTTTGCCGGCTCCATGATCCGTCCGGTGCAGGCCGACAGCACCCGTGCCAGTTCTTTCGTGCTGACGCACTGTCCTTTCCCCGCCTTTGCGGTCAGATGGATTTCATATCTTCCCTGCGGTGTCATCAAAAAGACCATGCTCAGTATCCGCATATTCTCGTTTTTCAGCTTTGTCCTGATCCGCTTTTCCAGACGCTCATCCGAAAAAATGCTCGCGTCCAGCTCCCTTGTCGCATGCCGGATCAGTCGCGCAAAGGCGTCCAGTTCCACCGCGCATCCTTCTCTGCTCTGTACAATACGATTGGTCCAGAACATCGCCTGCTTGGCATCCTGAAATGTTTCCATCGTCTCACGTAGAAACCGCGGCGCCAGGATACAGTATCTTTGAAGCCTCTTTTTCAGATCCATATTCAGTTCCGCTCCGTATTCATCCGCAGTTTTTAAAATTTCATATACCATCTGATGCGTCCGCACCCTGTTTTCTCCCAGACACCAGGACCGGTTTTCACAGTTTCTGCACACGTTCTCAGATACCCTGGAAAACATTTCTTCCACCTCGCCGGAGGTAAACTGCCCTTTCCTTTCTTCCATTCTGAAAAACGTATCCGCCAGATGCTCCAGCGATCTCCCGAATTTCTCCATCTGCTCCACATAAGGATTCATCATACAACTCTTCTTTTCCATCTTCTGCCCCTTCTTATATCTGTATCGTGAAAAGACTTTGCCTGAATAGAATAAAAAACAGCTTCGGGAAATCAGTCTTTCCCAAAGCTATCTTCTGTGTGCAATGTCATATCATTATTCCTCAGCTTTAAAGAGAATTTCATTCTCCTTTACCATGCCGAGCTTGTCTCTGGCCGTATCTTCGACGTACTCATCCGTCCCTACATATTCTTTGTACTCTTCGATCTCTTCTGTGCGCTGCTTCTCTGCCTTCTTCTCTTTTTCCAGCTCTGTGATCTGCGCATTTTTGTCTTGCAGTTCAGCTCCGAGCGAAATGCTGTGCACGGTCGTCACCGCCGTAAGCACAAGCAGAATACAGGATATAAATACAACGCTTCCTTTATATCTGGAAAACCGCGGTCCCTTCTGAGACGTGCGTGTTTTTTTCTTAAAAATCTTCATCTTTACCTCACCGTAGATTCAGGTTGTTCCAGGTTATACATATAATAGTATCCTTTTTCCCACGATTAATCAACTCTTTTTCCGTGTTTTCCAGTTTTTTTCTCAAAAATCTTTCCGCAGAACTTGCCGGTTTTTGACAAAACCGCAAAAAAGGCGACTGCTCCTGCCACAGTTCCCGCGATAAAGTACCACCGGATTTCTCCGGAACTTGTCTGAAAGATTTCGCCAAACAGATAGAATCCGCAAAACAGCCAGTACAGAAAATCTTCGGCGGAAACGACAATAGAATGATGCCGGATAATCCTCCGGAAAAGACGCAGCACCTCATATACCCCACAGAGGAACATCCCTGAAAAAAATGCTCTTAAAAATGCATCCGCCTCGACTCCCAGCCCGCTCATCGCCCGCCTCCTAATGGAACAGGCGCGCAAGAAATTTTCCGCCCTGTTTGGTCGTCTGTTTCATATCTGAATATGTAATGCTGTCAATATTTCCGGAAAGGTCGACTTCTCCCTTTTCCAGACTGAGCCGGTTGACATGGAGGTCGCTCCCTTTCACCATCATCATCCCCTGTTCTGTCTCCAGGAGAATCTCATTCAGATCAAAGGACAGGACATCCAGCACTCCGGTCACAAGACTTGTCTTTCTGTTATTGACAACCAGTTTGTGTGCTTTCCGGACCTGTGCCTCTTCTGTAACGCTCATCATACTGCTGCTCATCATCATCTTCTCTCAACCTCTCTTTCGTTGTCAGCCTGTCTGCTTCTTCCAACGTGCTTCTGAGATATACTATGAATCCGCGCCCGCCTTTATTCCTTTTCTGAATTAAATATAACGGAAAAGCTCTTTTGCCTCTTCCTTCTTCGTCGTATCCTGAATATCCAGTACTTCCGCCTTTACTGCTTTCGTGCCGAACTGAATCTCGATCACGTCACCTTTTTTTACCTTTGTAGATGCCTTCGCCGGCTTGCCGTTTACCGTAACTCTGCCCGCGTCGCACGCTTCATTTGCAACGGTGCGCCGTTTGATCAGACGTGAAACTTTTAAAAATTTGTCCAGTCTCATAACTGCCTCCTGTATCTTTAATATAGTAACAAAATAGAGGGCCTGACAGCCCTCTATTTCCGTTCATAAATATCTTATGCGTTGATTGCGTCTTTTAATGCTTTTCCAGCTTTGAATTTAGGAGCTTTGCAAGCTTCGATCTTCATAGTCTTTCCTGTCTGAGGATTTCTTCCTTCTCTTGCTGCTCTTTCGCTTACTTCAAAAGTACCAAATCCTACTAACTGGATCTTTCCGCCAGCTTTTAACTCGTCTGTTACAACGTCGATGAATGCTTTTAATGCTTTTTCAGAATCTTTTTTGGAAATTTCTGCCTTTTCTGCCACTGCTGCGATTAATTCTGTTTTGTTCATAAATACTTATCCTCCTATTTTCCCGTTATAAAAGTATCTTTCTGATCTCTTATGATCTAACTTTCCAAACCCTTGATTTTCGTGGGCTATCTTCATTAAAAGTTATAACGGTTTCTTGTATATTTGTCAAGTGAATTATAGTGCTGCGCCCCTGTTTTCCGCAGGTTTCACAAAGTTTTCTGATATTTTAAAGCATATTGTCGATCATTTCCAGAACAGCTTTCCCAAGAGCCTCTGACTTGGCATCTGCGTCCTCAAGAGAAGTGCCCTTGATGCCATAGTAGAACTTCACTTTCGGCTCTGTTCCGGATGGTCTTACGCAAAGCCATGCGTCGTCTGTCAGATCGTAGTAGAGAACATTGGACTTCGGAAGTCCTGTTGCTGTCACTTCGCCTGTTGCCAGATCTTTGATCGTATCTGCGTTGTAATCACGGGCTTTTAATACCTGGTATTCTCCCACTTTGACCGGAGGATTATTCCTCAGCGTCTCAAGAATCGCCTGGATCTTTTCCAGTCCTTCGATTCCTTTCATTGTGATGGACTGGATGCTGTCCTTGTAGTAGCCGTATTTGTTATACATATCGATCATGGCATCCCACAGTGTCTTGCCCTGTGTCTTATAGTAAGCCGCTGCCTCGCACAGTGCCATGGTTGCTACAATCGCGTCTTTATCTCTTGCATGGGTTCCGATCAGACATCCGTAGCTTTCTTCAAAGCCGAATACATACTCGCCCTTTCCTGTCGTTTCAAATCCGAGAATCTGCTGTCCGATGTACTTGAATCCTGTCAGAACTTCGATCAGTCTGAGGCCGTATGACTTTGCAATGGCGTCTGCCATATTGGTCGTAACGATCGTCTTGATCAGACAGCCGTCCTCCGGCAGTCCTTTTAACGCCTGTCTCTGACTGATCTCATATTCAGCAAGAAGGCATCCGGACATATTTCCTGTCAGCACCTTATACTCGCCGGACTTCGTATCTTTTACATAAACACCAAGACGGTCAGCATCCGGATCTGTCGCAAGAACAAGATCTGCGTCCACTTCCTTTGCCAGTTTCAGTCCGAGTTCAAATGCCTCTTCTGATTCCGGATTCGGGTAGGATACCGTCGGGAATTCGCCGTCCGGCAGCTCCTGCTCTTTTACTACATATACATTTTCAAATCCGAGCTCTTTTAATACTCTTCTTGCAGGGATATTTCCTGTACCGTGAAGAGGGGAATATACGATCTTGAGCTCTTTGCCGACCTGATCAATGGCATCCTGATGCAGTACCTGTTTTTTCAGCTCTGCGATATAAGCATCGTCAATCGCCGCTCCGATGACTTCGTAAAGGCCTGCTTCTTTGGCAGCCTCTTTGTCCATCGTCTTAACAGTGGCAAAATCTGTCACTGCCTTTACCTCGTCCATGATACCTTTGTCGTGAGGAGGTGTAATCTGCGCGCCGTCCTCCCAGTATACTTTATATCCGTTGTATTCCGGCGGGTTATGGCTTGCTGTGATATTGATTCCGGCAATGCATCCTAACTTTCTCACCGCGAATGAAAGCTCCGGAGTCGGTCTGAGACTTTCAAATACATAAGCCTTGATTCCGTTTGCCGCAAGGCAGAGCGCTGCTTCATCCGCAAATTCCGGGGACATCCGTCTGGAATCGTATGCAATCGCAACGCCCTGTGCCTGCGCACCTTTTCCGGCGATGTAGTTTGCCAGTCCCTGGGTTGCCTTACGTACCGTATAGATATTCATACGGTTCGTTCCTGCACCGATGACTCCACGGAGTCCTGCTGTACCGAACTCCAGATCCTTATAAAAACGGTCTTCGATTTCTTTTTCATTGGATTCGATCTCTTTTAACTCTGCTTTTGTCTCAGCGTCAAAGTATGTACTTGTCAACCATTCATCGTATTTTTCACGATATCCCATATCTTTGTACCTCCTGATTGGTCTTCTATGCTGTCTATTATACACCACTCTTATCTAAATGGAAAGAAAATATCTGTTCTAAAAACGCCTTCTTTACCTCGTTCTGCTCAATGGAAAGCCGCAGTTTTTCGACACTTTTGGAAGAAATCCATGCTTTGTTGGAATTATAGTACGTGTTGGCGCATTTCCAGAATTTCTCCGGATAGGAAAGCCGGAGCGCAATGTATTCTTTTTCTTCTTCTCTGAGGGGATTGACCGCACAGTATGCCCGCAGAATCTCCGCACCGAGTTTTTCATTCCACTGATGCTTTTCCATAACTTTCCGGAGAAAATAATAAAGATCCGACGGCTGAATGTCTCTGCCCACATGTTCAAAGTTCACCACTGTCATGCCGTCCGGAGCAATCAGAATATTGTGGTAATTGTATTCTCCGTGGACAAAACTTCCTTTTTCTCTGCTCTGTTCCATCAGCTGCCGGTAGGCCGAATCCTCAAGACGCTGCTCCACCCTGGCCGCCACGCAGTACATAGCCTCAAAACATTCCAGGAATCTGCTTTCAAACTCCCCTTTGATTGTCTTTTTCCGGATAAAATTCCATACTTTCTTCAGTTCTCTGTTATGTCTGCGGTACTCATCCACAAGATCCGGTTCCCGGAATCCTTCCCTGCACCGGGGAAATTCCATCAGCCTGTGAACTTTGGCCAGCAGCTTTGCCGACTCCAGAATTTCCGAGTGTTTCCGGACGTCGCACTCCCGTCCCTGATACCACGCTTTCAGATAATAAGATACCCCGTCCTCAGAGACTGTCAGAAACTCTCCTTCTTTATTCGGAATCAGCTCATCGCACTTCAGATGTTCCTGATTTTTCATCGCTTTATGGATTTCATTCATAACTAAAATGCGCGGCTTTGATAATGCCGCCTGTTTCAAAAGCATCAGACCCCGATCCGTCTCACACAGGATGGCACCCCTCACTTTTCGGACATTGTCCACTTGTATCGGATATTGTTCCAGTACCTCTAAATCATAATCACCCATAACTGCCCCCTGCCTTCTGATTCAATCGTCTTTCTAGCTTATGAATGCGGGGGATTAAATAGAACCGGTTCAATCATTCTCCATCAGTATGGCAGACAGAAGCTATACAAAGAGACAGCCGTGATAATGCTGGTGTACGCCAGCTATCACGGCTGTCTTTTTGTTTTGTATCTTTGTACTATAAATGATTCATATTGGCCGCCCGGGTAATCAGGTAGTCTTTTTGATTTTTCTCCGGATCTTCCAGCACCTCTTCAAGAAGAGCATTCAAAATCTCTCCCATCTGCGGTCCCGGACTGATTCCGGCATCGATCAGATCTTTCCCTGTCACGGCGAGTTCTTTCAGCGATACACATTCGCCCTCATCCACAATCTCCTGGAAGCACTTTGCAACGCCTTCGATATCTGAAATCTTGTCTTCTCTGTGATACAGGCTCTGTGCCAGAGTATCTGCCATCCGGATTTCCAGATAGTAAGGGAACAGATCTTTTCCGATCTTGTTCACCGCCCTGCGGACCAGTCTCCGGTTCGGCGGCATCCGGTAGTCATGGTAGTAGACAAGTTTTGACACCTTCCGGATCGTATCATTATCAAATTTCAGCCGTCGCATGATCTCTTTTGAAATCCGTTCGCTTCCGATGGCATGTTTCTTGAAATGGGCAGTTCCGTCCGGATCCATCGTCTTGTATTCCGGCTTGCCCATGTCATGGAACAGCATGGAAAGGCGGAGAATCCGGTCTGCGCGGATATGCTTTAATGCCTCCACTGTATGCACGCCTACGTTATACATATGGTGCGGCGTCTCCTGTGTTGTCTCCATCATCCGGTCAAATTCCGGAAGAATCACTTTGGTGATGCCAAGTTCCCACGCCGTCAGCATCTCTTCCGGGTGCGGTGACACGAGAAGCTTTACAAGCTCGCTCTGAATCCGCTCCGCGCTGATTTTGACAAGGGTTCCGGCAAGCGCGCCCGCTGCCTCCTTTGTCTTCTCTTCCATGGAAAATCCAAGCTGTGCTGAAAATCGGACAGCCCGCAGAATCCGGAGTGCATCCTCCGTAAACCGCTCACGGGCATCTCCCACGCACCGGATGATCCCTTTTTGCAGATCCTCCTGTCCTCCGAACAGGTCACAAAGGCCGTCTTCATCGTTGTATGCCATGGCATTGATCGTAAAATCCCGTCTCTTGAGGTCTTCTGCAAGCTTTCCTGTAAACCAGACTTCTTTTGGGTGCCTTCCGTCTTCGTACTCGCCGTCAATCCGGTATGTCGTTACTTCAAATCCTTCTTTTTCTGCCAGAACAGTCACTGTGCCGTGCTCGATTCCGGTATCCACCGTCCGCCGGAAGATCTGCTTGATCTCTTCCGGCTTTGCGGATGTTGTGATATCCCAGTCCTCCGGCTCCCTTCCCAGTATCGAGTCTCTGACACATCCGCCCACTGCGTATGCGTCAAAGCCCTGTTCTTTGAGCTTTCGGATGATCCACTGCACTTTTTCCGGCAGTCTGATCCTGACCTGTTCCATTTTAGTATGCTTTACCCCAGAAAACTTTGTGTTTTGCCGGTTTTCCGCAGTAAATACATCTGTCGGAAATCGGCTCTTCATCTTCGATCAGACATCTGGATCCGGCTCCGCCTGTCTCTGCCTTGATCGCTTCTTCACAGCTTTCATCTCCACACCACATCGCTTTGATGAATCCTCTGTTGTCCTTGAATTTTGCAACCATTTCATCCATGGTCTCTGCCTCATCGATGTGGCCGTCCAGGAATGCTTTTGCTCTTGTATACATATCCTGCTGAATTGTCTCGAGAAGTTCAGCCAGTGCTGCCGGTACCTCGTCGATTGCTACAACAGTCTTCTCTCTTGTGTCACGTCTTACAAGGACTGCCTGACCGTTTTCGATATCTTTCGGTCCAAGTTCCACACGTACCGGAATTCCAAGCATCTCCTGCTCGCTGAATTTCCATCCCGGACTCTTTTCGGACTCGTCGATGTCTGCACGTAATCCTTCTGCGCGGATCGCTGCCAGCAGCTCTTCTGCACGGTCAAGAACACCTTCCTTGTGCTGTGCCACCGGGATCACGCGTACCTGTTTCGGAGCGATTCTTGGCGGAAGCACCAGGCCGCTGTCATCGCCATGTACCATAATGATCGCACCAATAATTCTTGTAGAAAGTCCCCAGGATGTTTCATAAACACTGTGGAGCTCATTGTTCTTATCCAGATATTTGATGTCGTATGCATCCGGGAATCCATTTCCGAAGAAGTGGCTTGTCGCGGACTGAAGTGCCTTTCCATCATGCATCAGCGCTTCTACTGTGTATGTGTCTTCTGCACCTGCAAACTTCTCACTTTCTGTCTTTCTTCCAGCTACATATGGAATCGCAAGAGACTCGCTGATGAAGTCTTTGTAGACCTTCCACATCATAAGTGTTCTCTCTTCTGCTTCCTCGTAAGTTGCGTGGATGGTATGTCCTTCCTGCCACAGGAACTCTCTGGAACGAAGGAACGGACGTGTCGTCTTTTCCCATCTCAGTACGGAATTCCACTGGTTCCATACTTTCGGAAGGTCACGGTAAGACTGCACGATACGGCTCCACAGATCACAGAACAGTGTCTCTGATGTCGGACGGATCGCATATCTTTCCTGTAATCTCTCTGTTCCGCCATGTGTCACCCATGCAGCTTCCGGAGCGAATCCTTCTACGTGATCCGCTTCTTTCTGAAGCAGATTCTCCGGAATCAGCATCGGAAGGTATACGTTCTCTACTCCTGTATCTTTAAATCTCTTGTCCAGATCTGCCTTGATATTTTCCCAGATTGCATATCCATTCGGCAGATAGTTCAGGCATCCTTTCACGCTGGAATAGTCGCAAAGCTCTGCCTCTCTCACCACATCCGTGTACCACTGAGCGAAATCTTCATCTCTGGATGTGATAGACTTTACAAATTTTTTGTTGTCCTTTGCCATGTCGCATTCTCCTCTCAATCAATATTTTTCACAGCTTCCAAGGACTTCTGCCCCCTGTTTTTAGAACGAAGTTTTCTGTTAAATAAAGAAAAACACCGGGCATCCGTCCCAAACAGGGACCGGATGTCCGGCGGTACCACCCTCATTAACCACAAAATCTGCGGCTCACTTCATTGATCATTAACGCTGATAAAACGCTGTACTTTTCATACAGGAACTCCAGGTCCGGTTCAGCCGTGATCCGTCAAAGGCTCGCACCACCCGCCTCTTCTCTGAAACTTCTCTTAGGCTTACTATTCCCCTTCATCGTTCATTTATTCGGCTTTCGCCATGAAATTATTCAAATTTTACCCGAAAAAATCAAGAGTGTCAAGTAAAAGGAGCGACAAATCAGTATTTGTTCATGACTCCATATCGCTTCACTCTTTTTAAAAAGAACTGAAAAACCAAACACCCCAGACAAAACATCGCTACATTCGACAGTAAAACCAGGAAGAAATCCGGAATACTGATTATTCCCGTCTTTAGTACTTTTTGCGAAATATCTATCTCCAATACAAAAGGCAGGATCCGTATGATTTTGAAGATTATATCCGGCATATTCTGGTAAGAAATAACAGTACCGGAAATCAGCAGCAGTCCGTATGAAACAATAGATTCAAACGATGCTGTTTTTGCAAACAATAATGTCAGGCCTGAAAGTCCGATCCCGATACCGGTAAATCCAATAATAGAAATAAGGAAAATCAGAAGCACTGCCGGTGTCACCGTAAATGTTATTTTCAGTGTCAATGATACTATGAGAAATAGAATACCGAATTTCAAAACGGAAATACTGAACATCACGAACGTCCGTAAGGTCAGGATTTGAAGAACAGAAACAGGTTTTAAGAAAATCTGTTCGATTGTTCCGACCTGTTTTTCGAACGATATGCTGGCAGACGCTTCCGCTATGATATATGACGCTATCATCCAATAAAGATACCCTATGTAAAACGCCCCGACATCAATCTGACTTTTTCCAAATCCGACAAAAAAAGCTACAAAAAGAAAATATTTGATAATAATATCCACAATCTGATCAGGATAATATGTTTTAAGTTCAATAAAGCTTTTTTTATATTCAGCTTTTAACAAATGAATCATCAATACTCATCCCCTTCCTTCTCCAGAAAGCGAAGCATGATTTCCTCCAAATCTGCCGTATCTTTTTTCATCTCTATTATCTCATAACCTCTGTCATACAATTCAGATATCACCTGAAAGATACTGTCCTTATTCATATTTTTCAGATACAAATTTACCCGCTTGTCTTCTTTTGTATATTCATATTTTTCAAAATATCGATCGATGTTTTCTGCTATCACAGAAATCGTATAGCGGTTTTCGCTGTACATCTCTTTAAACAAATAGGGATCTCCCTCATAAAAGATTTTTCCATTTTTCAGCACAAGCAGTTTATCCACAAGCAAATCTATGATATCCAGCTGATGGGAGGTAATGATAATGGTTACATTTTTTTGACGCGCAAGCTTCTTCAGGATTCCCAGAACCTTCTTTTTGGTTTGTACATCCAGCCCCAGTGTCGGTTCATCCAAAAACAATACCTGAGGATTCCCCAGTAAAGCAATGATGATAGACAACTTCTGCTGCATACCACGCGAATATTCTCCCACACATTTATCTTTTGCGTCATATAATTCAAACTCTTTTAAATAGAATTCTATCTCATTTTGAACAGATTTTATTTTTAACTTCTTCAGACTGCAAAAATACAAAATGTTTTCGTACCCACTGAGATACCAGTAGAGATTGCGGTTCCCCTCAAGTACAGACGCTACCATACTATAATACTTTTTATTTGGGATATTGCGAATATCCTTGTTGGCATATTCTATTTTTCCTTCATCAATCTCTAATAATTTCATCATTGTTTTGATTAATGTCGTTTTTCCTGCCCCATTTTCACCCAAAACACCTATGATTTCTCCACTTTGTATCTGAAAACTGATTCCATTTAAAACTTCGTAAGAATGAATATCATACCTTTTTTTAACATTTACTGCTTGAAACATTTTTTACACCTTTATTACTGATTATCATATTTTTGCAAATATTTAAGTATTTGCAAATCTCCCTTTTCCAGTTCTTCTGCCGGACAATAATTTCCATATATACTTTTTCCCTGGTTCCGTTTCTATTATACCATTCCCTTTGCCCGGCCGAAACATTGTTTCCCCCATTTTTTTGTGCCGTCCGGCCACATGGATTTTCCTTTGCCAACCATTCCAGGATATGATATGATGTGTGAAATGAAAGGAGCACATTATGAAACCAGAAATCTTATTCGAGGATTCCGAGATCCTCGTCTGTCATAAACCTGCCGGGATGGCTGTCCAGACTGCATCTTTTTCGTCCCAGGACATGGTCAGCCTTCTGAAAAATCATCTCATGCGGGAGGCAAGGAAAAGCGGGACTCCGTTGAAGGGGGCACCGTATCTTGCTGTCATCCATCGGCTTGACCAGCCTGTAGAAGGAATTCTCGTATTTGGGAAGACGAAAAAGGCGGCCGCCGCATTAAACACCCAGCTTACCGGGGATGGTTTCGGGAAATATTATGAGGCTGTCACGGAAGGTGCTCCGACTGAGTCTTCCGGAACTTTGACCGACTGGCTTGTCCGGGATGGACGCACGAATCTTTCTTCCGTCTGTTCACCGGATACGCCCGATGCCAAAAAGGCACTGTTGGACTATCAGGTTCTGGGCGAATTTACAAAGGATAGTCAGCGTTTCTGCCGGCTTTCGGTTCATCTGCACACCGGGCGCCACCACCAGATCCGCGTCCAGCTTGCCCATGCAGGGTGCCCGATTCTCGGAGACCGCAAATACAATCCGGACGGCATTCCTTCCCGCAGACTCCATCTCTGCGCCTGCCGGCTTGATTTTCTGCACCCGTCCACAAAAAAACCGCTTCACTTTGAAATCCGGCCCTTCTTTTCTGCGGAAGATCCGGGCAACCTCTTTTGATCTTTCCTGTGGCGAGGTCTTTTGATTTCCTCCATGGACCGGCAATCAAAAAGCCGGAAAAAGCATCCCTTTTCGGTATCTGCTTTTTCCGGCTTTCTTATCCTTTAAATTGTCCTTTACATAACCCTAAAACATTTTATTCCTGGTCTTCTCCGTCCTCTTCTGTCAAAGCCTGCTCATATTTCTCGAGGATGATGCTCTGGATACGGTTTCTTGTATCAGAATTGATTGGGTGAGCGATATCTCTGTACTCTCCGTCCAAAGCCTTTTTGCTAGGCATCGCGATGAACAGTCCTTTTTCCCCTTCGATAACTTTGATGTCGTGTACGACAAACTCTTCATCCATCGTTATTGACACAACTGCCTTTAATTTCCCCTCTTTTGCTACTTTTCTTACGCGCACATCTGTAATCTGCATATTACCTGCCCCTTTCTTAAGTACTATATATGCTCGCTAAAGCGCATATCTCTCATTCTTTTCGACAACAATTTTGATGCCGTTTTCCCCGACGTGCCTTGTGTTGGCACGGATTGTATCGCGGCTTTCCACGATACAGTTTTCAATGTATGTATTATCTCCAAGATAAACATCATTCATGATAATTGAATTTCTTACAACACAGTTGTTTCCGATGAATGCTTTCTTGAACAGGATCGAATTTTCCACGGTTCCGTTCACAATACATCCACTGGAGACAAGACTGTTCTTTACGTAGGATCCCGGATTGTATTTTGCCGGCGGAAGATCACTGACTTTGGAGTATACCGGCGGATACTCTTTGAAAAAGTAATTCCGCACTTCCGGCCTCAGGAAATCCATATTTGTCTGATAGTATGCTTCTGCTGTGGAAATATTGCTCCAGTAGCTGGAGATCTTATATCCGTAAATCTTTTTAAGATTCTTATAACGGATCAGGATATCGTTGACGAAATCGTAACGGTCCTCCTGTGCTGCATGTTCAATCAGATCGATCAGCTGTCTGCGGCGGATCACATAGATTCCGGTGGAAATGGTATTGGAATTTGCCACCATCGGTTTTTCCTCGAACTCCTGAATTCTCATGGAATCGTCCATCTTGATTGTTCCGAATCTCGTCGCATCTTCGCCCGGTGCGAGATCCTTGCATACTACTGTAATATCTGCTTTTTTCTTAATATGATATTCCAGAACTTCGTTATAATCCAGTTTGTACACAGCATCACCGGATGTAATGATAACGTACGGCTCATGGCATTTTTTCAGGAAGTCGAGATTCTGATAAATCGCGTCTGCGGTTCCCCGGTACCAGCTGCCGTTTTCCAGTGTAATCGTCGGAGTAAAAACAAAAAGTCCTCCCTGTTTTCTACCGAAATCCCACCATTTGGATGAACTCAGGTGCTCATTTAAAGATCTCGCGTTGTACTGTGTCAATACTGCAACTTTCTGAATATGGGAATTGGTCATATTGCTGAGTGCGAAGTCAATGCACCGGTAGCTTCCTGCCACCGGCATGGCTGCCACAGCCCGTTTATATGTCAGTTCACGCATTTTATGATTATTGCCGCCTGCCAGAATGATCCCTACTGCTCTCATACGCGTTCACCTGCCTTTATCAATGTCTCTCCGCTTTCCAGCACTCCGTTCGGATAGTCCTCCGCCTCTGTCACGCCGCTGATGGCAGTATTCTTGCCAATCTGAACATTGGACGGGATCACGGAATTCTCTCCGATCGTCACAAGCCCGAAGGAGTAGATCGCCGGCTTTTCCTTATTCGGCACATCACTTCCGATGCCCAGCGTCACATGATCTCCAATCCGGACATTCTCCGCAATGATCGACTTGTCAATCACGCCGTTTTCACCGATCACGGTGTCTTTCATAATAATAGAATCTCTGACAACCGTTCCTTTTCCGATCACAACCCCGGCACCGATCACGGAATTACGGACTTCTCCGTAAATCTCGGAACCATTGCTGATAATGCTGCGTTCCACAACCGCCTGATCGGAAATATACTGCGGCGGCAGGATCGAACTGTTTGTGTAAATCTTCCAGAATTCTTCGTAAAGGTTGAATTCCGGGATCAGATCTATCAGTTCCATGTTGGCTTCCCAGTAGGATCCAAGTGTTCCTACATCTTTCCAGTAACCATTGTACTCATACGCGAAAAGACGCTTGCCATTTTCATGGCAGTACGGAATCACGTGCTTTCCAAAGTCACAGGACGGCTCGTCTGACATTTTTACAAGTGCATCTTTGAGCACCGGCCAGCTGAAAATATAAATTCCCATGGACGCCAGATTGCTCCTCGGCTCCTTTGGTTTTTCCTGGAAATCATTGATGCGTCCTTCCTCATCCGCAACTACAATTCCAAACCGGCTTGCCTCCTCAAGCGGCACCGGCATGGCAGCGATGGTGACATCCGCATTGTGCTCTTTATGATAATCCAGCATTACTTCATAATCCATTTTGTAAATATGATCACCGGATAAAATAAGCACATAGTCCGGATTAAACGACTCCATATAATCCAGGTTCTGATAGATCGCATTTGCCGTTCCAGTATACCACTCGCTGTTCGTGCTTTTCTCATATGGCGGCAGAATCGTGACACCGCCCACATTGCGGTCCAGATCCCATGGGATTCCGATTCCAATATGAGAATTCAGACGAAGCGGCTGATACTGTGTCAGGACTCCGACTGTATCGATCCCCGAATTAATGCAGTTACTGAGCGGAAAATCGATAATCCTGTACTTGCCGCCGAACGCTACTGCAGGCTTCGCCACTTTGGCAGTCAAAACACCAAGCCTGCTTCCCTGTCCACCGGCCAGCAGCATTGCTATCATCTCTTTTTTTATCATGTCCTCACCCCTTGTCAGTAATTTAATGTCATTATTATAACACACTTTTTATAAATATCGAGTAAATTTTATATATTTTTGCCGTTTTTCTTCTATTTTTTATGCATTTTACATAATCTTAACCGCTTTTTATAGACACCGTGTTGTTTTTAAGGCAATTTTGTGTATTTTTTTCTCTCCTGCTCTATATATTACTATGCGGACAGGCTTTCTTTCAGAACTGCTTTTTCACATTTTTCAGGGTAAAATGTTCTGGCCTTGAAGCGTTGTATCTTTCATTTTGTTATGCTACAATGAACGGGAACAGCAGACCGGCAGGGATTTTCTCCCCGCCGGTATGTAAAATAAGCCAGAAACGGAAGTGTAAAATATGTACAAAATTAACTTTAACGAACCTGTTCATATTCATTTTATCGGCATCGGCGGTATCAGCATGAGCGGGCTTGCCGAAATCTTACTGGACGAACATTTTACCGTCAGCGGTTCTGATAATAAGGAGTCTTCTCTCACAGATCATCTGGTTTCGATGGGCGCGAAAGTTTTCATCGGTCAGAAGGCTTCCAATATAGAAGATACTGTACAGGTCGTCGTGTACACGGCGGCCATCCACGAAGATAACGAGGAATATCAGGAGGCGGTAAGACGCGGCCTTCCGATGCTCAGCCGGGCCGAGCTGCTTGGCCAGCTGATGACCAACTACAAAATTCCGGTCGCAGTAGCCGGAACCCACGGGAAGACGACGACGACTTCCATGCTTTCCCATATTCTTCTCGCCGGAGAGAAAGATCCTACGATCTCCGTAGGTGGTATTTTAAAGGCCATCCACGGCAATATCCGTGTCGGCGGCTCCGAGGTCTTTGTCACAGAAGCCTGTGAATATACAAACAGCTACCATCACTTCTTCCCGAAGATCAGTATCATCCTGAATATCGAGGAAGACCATATGGACTTCTTTAAAGATATTGACGACATCCGCAATTCTTTCCATACCTTTGCGAAGCTTCTTCCTGATGACGGCACTCTGATTATCAATGGAGAGATCAGCCCTCTGGAAGAGATCCTGGAGGGACTTGACTGTAATGTCATCATCTACGATGTGCACAGGGAAAATGCGGATTTCAGCGCAAAAGAGATTACCCACAATGAGAAAGGCAATGTTTCTTTCCTTCTCCTTGTAAAAGGACAGGAGGCCGGTCGGATTCATCTTTCCGTAAACGGACTTCACAACGTATCCAATGCCCTCGCGGCCATTGCTGCTGCATCTCTTCTGGATGTCCCGATGGAGAAGATTCAGGAGGGACTTCTCTCTTTTGAAGGGACAGACCGTCGTTTCCAGTATAAAGGAGATGTTAACGGTTTCCACATTGTGGACGATTACGCGCACCATCCGACCGAGATCCGGGCTACTCTGGAGGCGGCAAAGTCTTACCCGCACAAGGAGACATGGTGCGTCTTCCAGCCTCACACCTACAGCCGGACAAAAGCCTTTTTCCATGAGTTCGCGGATGCACTTTCCCTTGCGGATCATATCATTCTTGCAGATATCTACGCGGCCCGCGAGACCGATACACTCGGCATGTCTTCCGGGCTTCTGGCGGACGAATTAAAGGCAAAAGGGTGCGATGTGCACTATTTTCCGGGCTTTGATGAGATCGAAACATTCATTTTGGAAAATTGTAAAAAAGACGACCTGTTGATAACTATGGGGGCCGGAGATGTTGTAAATATTGGGGAGAGTCTTCTCAAACGGTAGTTTTCCACAGAATCCACACTGTTTTATCCACAAAGTGTGGGAAAAATAATGCTTTTTCTCCCGGCCTGAAAGTGCTATAATACCTTTACTTTAGAAAGAAAGACAGAGGTTTCAAGGAATGGGCATGTTAAAAATCACAGACTGTACGGAACAACATTTTACATGTGTTGATCATGCATTTATCGACTCCTACATGGCAAAGGCAAACGGGGAATACGTTAAAGTATACCTCCTTTTGCTGCGCCGTATGGAGAGCAGTTCTCCTTTTTCGGTTTCCGAATTTGCGGAGATTCTGGATAACACGGAGGGCGATATTATCCGCGCTTTGAAATACTGGGCGAAGAAAGGGCTTCTTACGATCGAATACGGCCCGGACGGCGAGATGCGCGGACTTCAGATGGATGCGCCGCAGAAAGCGGATACGCCGAAAAAGGCGGCTGCGCCTTCTGTCTCCGTGGACATGCCTGTGCCGGACAGTCAGGGTGCTGCTCCTTCGCCGGTTTCGGAGGATGCGCCTGTTCCTGCCGTGGACAGTCCTGTAGATTCTGCTCCTGCGGCTCCTTTGATCGGTGATATCAGCGAGTACAAAAGCCGCCGGGAATTCAAGCAGCTTCTGTTCATCGCCGAGCAGTACATCGGACGTACCCTGTCTCCTTCCGATGTGGAGACACTTACTTATTTCTATGACACCTTACAGTTCTCCGTGGAGCTGACCGAGTATCTGATCGAGTACTGCGTAGAGAACGGACACCGGAGCATGCACTACATCAAGTCCGTAGCCCTTGCCTGGGCGGATGCCGGTATCCGGACCGTATCAGAGGCAAGAAGATCCGCTTCCTTTTACAATAAGGACTGCACAGCGGTTCTGAAAGCATTCGGCATCACCGGGCGCATGGCCGCTCCGGTTGAAACAGAGCTTGTGAAGAAGTGGACCGGGCAGTACGGCTTTACCATTGATATTATTGTGGAGGCATGCAGCCGGACCGTTTCCGCCATCCATCAGCCAAGTTTTGAATACGCGGACAAGATCCTGACGAACTGGCACCAGAAAGGTGTGCATCACCTTGCGGATATTGCGGCTATCGATGCCGCCTACATCAAGAAGCGTTCCGAGAAGTCTGCTTCCCAGCCGGCTCCGGCTTCCGGGAAAAAGACAAAGTTCAGCAATTTCGAGGAGCGCGACTACAATATGGACGACCTGGAGAGACAGCTTTTACAGAGCTGAGTAAAGGAGAAGTTTCATGGCACTGACGAATTCACAGTATGACGCCATCATGCGGATCTACGAGCAGAAGCATCTTCGGACGCACGACAGGCTGACCCGCCATTACAGTGAAATATATGAAAAGATTCCCCGGATCCGTGAGATTGATGAGGAGATCTCACACCTTGGTGTTGCAGGAGCCAAAGCGCTGATCGATGGCAATGCCGATGCGCCTGCCCGATTCCGGGAAAGGCTTCATGCCCTGAGGGATGAAAAGCAGGCACTGCTTGCCGGTTCCGGTTACCCTTCGGACTATCTGGAACCTTCCTATGAATGTCCGGACTGTCAGGACACAGGATATCTTGACGGCCGGAAATGCCGTTGTTTCCAGAAGGCGGAGATTGACCTGCTCTACACCCAGTCCAACCTGCAGGATATTTTAGAGAGTGAAAATTTTTCTTCTTTCCGGATGGATTACTATTCTTCGGATTTTATTGATCCGGTGAGCGGCAAAAGTTCGCTGGATATGGCAAAAGAGGCGCTTCATGTGTGCCGATCCTTTGTGGACAGCTTTGGAAGCAAGTTCCAGAATCTTCTGATCTATGGAAATACCGGAGTCGGAAAGACCTTTCTGACCCACTGTATTGCCAGAGAGCTGATGGATCATATTCACTCGGTGATTTACGTGACGTCCTCGCAGCTCTTTGATATTCTGGGAAGCAGAGAGTTTGACACAGACCCGGAGAAGCGCCAGGCCGGCGCCCTGCTGGACGAGTGCGAGCTTCTGATTATCGATGACCTTGGGACGGAGCTTACCAATTCCTTTACGGTCTCCCAGCTGTTTATCTGCCTGAATGACCGGATTTTGCAGAAGAAATCTACTATTATCTCTACCAATTTGTCATTAAATGAGATAAAATCAATATATAGCGAAAGAACGTTTTCCCGCATCAGCAGTAACTACCGCCTGCTCAAACTTGCGGGTGACGATATCAGAATCAAAAAGAAACTAATGAAATAGGAGGCAAAGCAATGCTGCACCGTACAGAACGAAATCTGGAAAATATCCCTGTAGGAGCCCTTGGCATTATCGCCCTGACGGGCTGTGAGGAGATGGGCCAGAAAGTCAATGACTATATTGTCAAATGGCGAAAAGAAGATGGACATGTCTTCAAAGACGACGTTGTTTTTACCGGATATGAAAAAGACAATTATCTGATCCACGCCGCTACACCGCGTTTCGGATCAGGAGAAGCAAAAGGCGTACTCAGCGAATCCATCCGTGGAAAGGATATCTATCTGATGGTGGATGTCTGCAACTACAGCCTGACCTATTCCCTGAACGGTCAGATCAACCACATGTCCCCGGACGACCACTTTCAGAATCTGAAGCGTATCATCGCCGCGATCGGAGGGAAGGCGCGCCGTGTCAATGTCATCATGCCGTTCCTCTACGAGAGCCGCCAGCACAAGCGCAGCAGCCGTGAGTCTCTGGACTGTGCGCTGGCTCTTCAGGAGCTTGTAAAAATGGGTGTGGACAATATCATTACCTTTGACGCCCACGATCCACGGGTACAGAACGCGATTCCGCTGAGCGGATTTGAAACTGTCCGTCCGACTTATCAGTTTGTAAAGGGACTTTTAAGAACTGTAAAAGATTTGAAGATCGACAGTGATCACATGATGGCAATCAGCCCGGACGAAGGTGCGACCGGACGTGCAATCTATCTTGCCAATGTCCTTGGCCTGAATATGGGTATGTTCTATAAACGCCGTGATTACACAAGAATCGTTGACGGCCGCAATCCGATCGTTGCCCACGAGTTCCTCGGTGATTCCGTAGAGGGCAAGGATGTGATCATTCTTGACGATATGATCTCCTCCGGAGACAGTATGATCGATGTCGCAAAACAGCTGAAAGAAAGAAAGGCAAACCGGATCTTTGCCGCTGCAACATTCGGTCTGTTCACAAATGGTCTTGAGAAATTCGACAAGGCATACGAGGAAGGCATCATCAACAATATCCTCACAACTAACCTGATTTATCAGACGCCGGAGCTTTTAAGCCGTCCGTACTATATCAACTGCGACATGAGCAAGTACATCGCTCTTCTGATCGATACACTGAATCATGACGATTCTATCAGCAGTATCTTAAGTCCGAGCGAGCGTATCCAGCATGTAGTAAACAAATACCGCAACGGAGAGGAGATTTAATCCCATCCGTCACGGTATGCAAGATGCATATGATCAAGTGCTTCTTTTTCCCTGTTCTGACAGGTGAAGAGGAGCACTTGTTTTTTCTGTCCGGCCAGCCACCGGAGTGCCGCTTCCATTCGTTTATCATCGTAATACGCAAAGGTGTCGTCGAGAATGATCGGGAGTGGTTCTTCGTAAAGAATTTCAGATGCCGCCATCCTTACCGCAAAGTAGATCTGCTCAATCGTTCCCCGGCTCATCATGTGAATCGGAATCTTACGGATGCCGTCAAAAATGCTGATTTCCAGCCCTTCTTCGATAAAGATCCTGGTATAGCGTCCGTCCGTAAGCTCTCCCAGAATTTCAGCTGCCCGCTTTGCAAGGCGGTTTCCTGTTTCTTTTCTTACATCTCCGGATACCTCCTGCATTCTTTCGGCCGCAAGTTCCAGTGCCGCTTTTTTCTGTTCCAGGTTCTTCTCCTCTTCGGAAACAGTACATGCCTCGGAAATCATTTCCTGCAGGTTCTCATATTCCACCTGTCTGTCTCTTCGGTCCGATCTCAGCTTCTCCCTGTTCCATTTCAGCTTGTCAATTCTTCTTCTGACAGCCTGTTCTTCCTCTGTCTGCTCTCTCTCCGGCTCCGGCCGCATTACCCAAAGTTCGGCCAGAAGCCCTGCCACTGCCCAGATCACAGCTGTAAAATAACGGATGGAGGATGGAAGAAGTATCATCAGGAGAATCAGCACTGCAAACCAGACCGCCGCTCCTTTCAGCGGGAACTTCTTCTTTTTCTGTTCACCCCGCGCCTGCTCATACGTATCCAGGAGCCGCTTCCCTCTCCGGATCTCTTCTTCGCCTGCTGCCGCTTCCCGTTGAATACGGTCCAGATCTTTTGCGATATATTCGGCCGCACGTTCCGCCTCTTCCCGTTTCTGAAGCCGTTTCCGGGCTTCCTCGCGCAGAAGAATGCTTATCTCCTTTTTTCGCTTCTGAAGTCCTGCAAGGGCCGCCTCCAGGTCCATATTTCCCGCACCCGATGCATAATAGTTGGCCGCATAATTTTTCAGAGCAGAGGAAAGCTCTTCTCCAGGCCTGACCTTCAGCTGTCCGACTGCCACTGTATTTTCAAACCCGGCAACATCCAGATCCAGCAGCAGCGCCTGAAGATCCCCGCTCTCTTCGGAAAGTTCCTCTCCATCATCCAGACAGAAAAGCCTTGTCTTCTTTCCCTTTCTGGCAAAATCCCTTTCCAGCTGGAAATGCCGTCCTCCGCTCTCAAACCGGACCATTCCGCAGTACTGAGTCGGATTCCTCCACGGCTCATACTGGTGGAACTCATCCTTTGCCGCGCCTCTTCCGCGTCCTCTTTCCACATCAAAGAGCATACTTTTAATAAACGCATAGACCGTCGATTTCCCCGCCTCATTTTCTGCGCTGAACAGATTGATCCCGTCGGAAAGTTCAATCGTTCTGTTATGGAATTTTCCGAAACTCCAAAGTTCCAGTCGCTCTAACTTCATCTCTTCTTGTATCCCCTTTTTCTCTCTTTTGTGTATCGGTTACTCTTTTCTCGTCTCCAGAATCGCCTGTACACCCTCGTACAGCGCCATCTGCTCTACTTCGCCGCGGCTTTCCTCTTCCTGTTCAAGAAAACTCTGGATAAATCTTCCAAGGAGGTTCTGGCCGTTGGAAGCGCACAGCTTTTCATAGTCATAAGCCGGGGTTGTCATATCCCGGATGTCAACGACACCTCCGCCCGCATCCATATTTACGGTATCAAAACGGATATCCGGGTCCCGGAGTCCTTTCAGTGTAAAGCGGTACATATTTTCCACGCCGTTTTCCTCGATCTTCTCCCGGAGGGTATCCAGAAGGAGACGGCCTGTCATGTCCTCGTCCACCGGAATATCCAGATGGATGTACTCCCGCTTTGCCGCAGGAACAAACTCCGTCTCGACTACGCCATTCTCTGCGGTTCCTATCACATACCCGTGTTTTCCGGTGTCATTCGGGTCTGTCGGCTCCGGAGAACCGCTGTACCGGCATTTTCCCGTTATTTCCGGATCCGGTTTGTGAATGTGGCCAAGAGCCGTATAATCATAACCGAGCAGATCCACCTCTGCCCTCTTAAACGAAAGATGTTTCTCGTCTCCTCCGTGAAGGAGAAGAATCTCGTTTTCCATGCTCCGGACACACTTCCACTCTACCCTGATTCCGCCCTGCAATTCTCTGTCCAGGTAACTGAATCCGGATACTGCGGTCCGAAATTCCGGGAACTCGACTTTCAGAAGGCGTCCTTCCAGAAGCGGGACGACATTGCCCGCCCACTTGAAATTCCGGTACATGGAATTAGGTTTTAAGTAATCATGATTTCCGGCCGTAAATACGACTTTTGTATGAGACAGTCCCGCAAACATGGCGTTGAGCTCTTTCAGTTCCCGTAAAAGCGGCTGTCTGTGGAACACATCCCCCGAAATCAGAAGCAGGTCAATCTGCTCGTCCTCACACCGGTCAAGAATGCTTTTGAAGGTCTCCCAGATCTCTTCCGGGCGTCTCTTCGTATATTCCGGTCCCGCATCAGGCCTCACTCCGAGATGCAGGTCCGATGTATGTATGAATTTCATCCTGAAGTTCCCCTTTCTCTTTCTTTGGAAGGACTACGATAAACCGGGTCTCATGATCATCGCTCTGGGCAGAGATTCTGCCGCCGTGAAGTTCCACGATCTCTTTTGCGATGGCAAGACCGAGCCCCGCTCCTCCGGTTTCACTGGACCTGGAATCGTCCGCCCGGAAGAATTTCTCAAAAATATGCTGCAGCTTGTCATTGGAAATTTTCGGTCCTTCGTTGACAAAGACAATCAGCGCGTTACTCTCATCCTGTGAAACATGGATCCGGATCGTCGAATCCTTCCTGCAGTAGGCAATGGCATTCCGCATGAGATTGTCAAATACTCTGGCAAGCTTGTCCGGGTCGGCCCGGACAACGATATCGTCATCCGCCTCCACCTCACATTTTAAGTTCTTGCCCTGAAGGACCGCGTACATCTCATCTGCAATCTGCTCCAGCATTCTGCTTAAATTCAGTTCTGTCTTTTCCAGAACAATGTCCTGTGCATTAAATTTCGTGATCTCAAAAAACTCTTCGATCAGTTTCCCGAGTCGGATTGCCTTCTCAAGGGAAATCCCCGTGTACTTGATCCTCTCCTCCTCCGGAAGATCCGGATGGGATTCCAGCATACTCAAATACGCCACAATGGATGTCAGCGGCGTTTTGAGGTCATGCGCCAGAAAGACGACCAGATCATTCTTTCTCTGTTCACTTTCCTGCACCTCACGCTCCTGCCGCTCCAGCGTATACTTGATATTGTTCAGCTTTGTCTCGATCGGCTCCAGTTCCGGAATCAGATGGATCGGCTCCTGGGAACGGGAGACGAGTTTCCCGATCTCTTTTTCAACGTCTTCCAGATACGTAATCATTTTTGACAGCGCAATATAGAAAAAAAGCGCAAACAGTGCCAAAAACCCGATCATCATGAAGAACGTCTTATTGTTTCCAAGAATCTGCCAGTACAATGCGATGGCATGCTGCTCTTCTACATGAAAGAATTTCAGGAAGCCAATGAAAATCTCGGATACGTCATCGTTGTAGACCCCATCGATAATGTATTCCAGCAGAAATCCACCGACCAGAACTGTAAGCGCGGTGATCAATACTGTCTGCAGAAGCAGGCTGATCTTCAGTTTCCTGTATTTACTTTTCTTAAATTTTTTCAATCTACTCTTCAACCTTGTATCCCACTCCCCAGACCGTCTTGATGAAATCTGATTTTCCCATAGGACCGCTCATCTTCTCCCGAAGATGTCTGATATGTACCATGACGGTATTGTTGCTGTTCTTATAGTACTTCTCGTGCCACACGTTTTCAAAGAGCTCTTCCGAACTGATGACCTTTCCTCTGTTCTCACAGAGCAGCCACAGAATGTCAAACTCGATCGGAGTCAGTGTCAGATTTTTTTCATTGAAGACACACTCGTGGGAATTGCGGTCCAGAAACAGACCGCCAAAATCAATGACATCGCTCTCCGCCCTGCCGCCGTCATTGTACTTCGTGTAGCGGCGGATCTGTGCCTTTACTCTGGCAACCAGCTCCAGCGGGTTAAACGGCTTTGCGATGTAATCGTCCGCTCCGAGTGTCAGTCCGGTAATCTTGTCGATATACTCGGTCTTTGCCGTCAGCATGATCACCGGGAAATTGTACTTCTCCCTGATCTTTTTCAGAATCGTAAATCCATCGATATCTGGCAGCATGACGTCCAGAAGCGCCAGATCAATCTTCGTGGTTTCTATACAGGCAAGGGCCTCCTCGCCCGTATAGAATTTCAACACCTCATACTGGTCATTTTTCAAATACAGCTCAATAACATCCGCTATCTCCCTCTCATCATCCACAACCAGAATATGATTCATGATTTCTCCCCTTTTCTGAATTTTATCTACAGTTCACAGTTGTTGACCGTTCTTGGGAACGGCAGTACGTCACGGATATTGGACATTCCGGTCAGGTACATGATGCACCGTTCAAATCCGAGTCCGTAGCCTGCGTGACGGGTGGATCCGTACTTTCTCAGATCCAGATAGAATCCGTATTCATCCAGATCCATGCCGAGTTCCTCCATTCTGCTGCGGAGTTTCCCGTAGTCGTCCTCCCTCTGGCTTCCTCCGATGATTTCACCGATTCCCGGCACAAGGCAGTCCATGGCGGCAACGGTCTTTCCATCGTCGTTCTGCTTCATATAGAATGCTTTGATTTCCTTCGGATAGTCGGTTACAAATACCGGTTTCTTATAAATTTCTTCGGTCAGGTATCTCTCATGCTCGGTCTGAAGATCACATCCCCATGATACCTTATACTCGAAGTTGTCGTTGTTTTTCTCCAGAATCTCAATCGCTTCTGTATATGTCACTCTTGCGAATTCGGATTCGACCACATTTGTCAGACGGTCCAGAAGTCCTTTGTCAATAAAGGAGTTGAAAAACTTCATCTCTTCCGGTGCGTTTTCCATCACGTAGCGGATCACATATTTTAACATTGCTTCTGCAAGATCCATATCGTCTTCCAGATCCGCAAATGCGATCTCCGGCTCGATCATCCAGAACTCTGCCGCATGGCGGGTCGTGTTGGAATTCTCCGCACGGAATGTCGGTCCAAATGTATAGACATCACGGAAGGACTGTGCAAATGTCTCTGCGTTGAGCTGTCCGCTTACCGTCAGGCTTGTGTGTTTGTTGAAGAAATCCTTGCTGTAATCGATGCTTCCATCTTCCAGTTTCGGCGGATTCTGAAGATCCATTGTCGTTACCTGGAACATCTCTCCTGCACCTTCACAGTCACTTCCAGTGATCAGCGGAGTGTGCACATACACGAATCCTCTCTCCTGGAAGAACTGGTGAATCGCGTAGGCTGCAAGAGAACGTACGCGGAACACTGCCTGGAACGTATTTGTTCTTGGGCGCAGATGTGTCATTGTTCTTAAAAATTCCAGTGTGTGGCGCTTCTTCTGAAGCGGGTAGTCCGGAGCGGAAGCTCCTTCTACCGTAATCTCTTCTGCCTGAATCTCAAACGGCTGCTTTGCCTGCGGCGTCGCAACGAGAGTTCCCTTTACTACAATGGCTGCCCCTACGTTTAATCTGGAGATCTCTTTGAAGTTCTCCATCGTATCGTGGTATACCACCTGAATCGGCTCAAAGAAAGAGCCGTCATTTACTACAATAAAACCAAACGCCTTGGAATCCCGGATGCTTCTTACCCATCCTCCGATGGATACCTCCTTGTCCAGGTACGAATCTGTTTTCCTGTATAATTCTTTTACTGTTACTAATTCCATCTTTATTATCCTCCAGTCTCTTTTCGACTTTGTATCATTATAGCATGGTTTGTGCTATTGTGTATATCCCACAAACGTATTCCCGCTTGCATTTACCATCTGATCCATCTCTTCAAATGTCACCGTGTCCACTTCCTGTGTGGAAAGATTGAGATACTGAACATTCGTCCGACTGTATCCCGTCAAAAGTACTGCATTGCCGTTTCCTGTCAACGCCGCCACCGGAGTGCCCTGTCCGATCAGATAAAGGACGTCTTCTGTCCGGCAGTCGGAAAGTTCCAGCGCTTCCCCGGAAACCTGGCTGCCTATGAAGTCAATGATGGATTCTCCATCCTCCATATCCTTCTGGAAATCAATCTCATTTCCTGCTGAGGCAAGGATGATCCTCATACATGCTTCCAGCGTGCTCTCACCCTCACGGACCGCAGTATCCCCAAAATCCGAAATCTCATACGCAGACGGCCTGTTGCCGCTTTCATATACATTTGCCAGTCTGGAGGTCACCGCTACTCCGCTGAATTCGGATGCTCTCTGCACCGCATATCCCGCATTCTGGTAGATCCCCTGAAGTTCACCGTATCCATAGACATAGTAGGTTCCCTTCCGGGACGGTGAATCAAAGGAAAGCGTCATCTGCTCCCTTGCGATCGTAAGCTGCGGCTTTAGAATCTTCGGAGAACTGTCGTCCACTCCATCCTCGTAGGTAATCCGCATTTCACGGCCTTTGAGCTCGCTTGTATAGGAATCAATCGTGATATTGCTCTCTTCCCTCTCTTCATTGTTCGTAATATAATCTTCGCTTGTATACGTATAGAAATCTCCGCTTTTTACGGCACGTTTCAACGTCGCCATATCGTTTTCAAATACGACGTCCAGAATAAAGATGTTATCCGCCTGGTAGTCTTTGACCGTTTCGTTTTTCTGGTTGCGGATTTCCAGACGGTACATCGGAAGCACTGTCTCGCCGGATGCTGTCGTGCCCGAGTCGCCGCTCCTTGCAGTTCCAAACACGAAGTCATTCCGGATAAATCCGAGCGGCCGGATGCTTTCATCCGCACCTGCCTCCACCTGATATCCCTTCCCGGTGGAAAGATTCAACACCTCTATCTGAGTCGCGTTATTGATCTCCCCATCCTTCTGGTATGCCAGAAGATGGCCGTCCCCGGAGCTTACATACTGCCCCGTTTCCAGATTGGTCACAAGGGTGGTACGCGTATTATTAACCAGATCTACCTCATACAGTGTTCCTTCCTGCATCACATACAGCTTTCCGCTGGAATTGCTGTAATAAAGAAGCTTGCCCGGATCATTTGTCAGCACCGGGTAGGACTTCGTACTTGGGATAAATACCTTCTCCTCCACGGAATTTTTATTGATATCGTAATAATATACGCTGACGCCGACCTCACCTTCATGGGTGCCCCTGTTTACATAGCCGGACACCGTAAATGTCGTACTTCCATCCTCGTCCATGGATACAAGCTGTACGCTGTGCCGGTCGTAACCATTCTGCGCATTCTGGCTGCCGCTGTCCTCATAGCTGAATACACGGGAGAGTTCGTCATTTTCCTTATTGTAGTTCCAAAGCTCCCTCTCCTGTACAAAGGAGACGACTGTTCCCTCCTGATTGATCAGATAATCCACATCGGAATCTGTCACGCCGAGAAGAACACCATTCTCATCGATGTCATTCTCTTCCCCGTCAAAGAGCTGGTTCATCGTCCGGTTATAGTCCAGAAGATACATCTGCTGATTTTCCGAATATCTGACACGGAAAAACTCTTTGACATTATACCGGTCTGTCTCGTTTTCGCCTTCCCCTTTACAGTCAACCTGATAGGTCAGAAGGACAGACATGTACATCGAGTTGGCTTCCTTGATATCCCACCGGACATCCCCGACGATCTCAGGCGCAAGGTCTCCCCATGTCACATGCTCAAAATCCGAGTGAATCGTGACCGTCTGGTACGTTGTGTTGTCGCCCTCGCTGCTTGGCTCCAGCGCGGACTGCAGTTCTGCTGCCGCATCTTTGTCCCTCTCTTTGTCAAAAAAGTTCTTGATATAGGCCATGCAGCGGTTCATATTCCAGTTGGATCCGTCTGAAATCCGTGTGTAATAATATGCCCGTTCGTCATCGTCAAAGGAAAGCGTCACTCTCAGGAAGCGCTCTCCCTCTTCCAGAACCTTCTCCGGAATTTCGATCTGAGCCGCATTTTCTTTCAGCTCCAGATCGGCCGAATACAGCTTTTTCCTGCCGTCGATGGAATAGATCTCATAGGATGCGGAACGGACCGTTTTGTCGTTTTCCTTCACCTGCATGCTGATTTTGCCGTCCATGACCGGTGTGATCTGGTCACGCATGGTCGCCATTTCCATCTCATTCGTATATCCGGCAAGCGTGTTGAATGTATAAGAATCATGGGTAAAAGAAACCTGCGGAAGCGACGCATTTCCAATGTCTGCCGTCATATCCACATGGTTTCTGTTCACCGCATAGCTGAATATGATAATCGCCACTACGAATACGCAGGCCAGAATACCTGCATGTATCGCTTTTTTTCTCATGAATAACTCCCCTTTTTTATAAAAGCTTTCCTATTGTCGGTTTCACATGAAGAAATTCCTCGCACGCTTTTATTATGTGCTGATTTTCCGCTTTCTTCCCTGTTTTAACTGCACGGATCAGAATATTTTTCGGCGTGTGTTCCATGTCGATGAACTCCAGAATCTGAGTATCATACCCCTCTTTTTTCAGATACTCGGCGCGGAGCCCGTCTGTGACCAGAGCCGCCATTCTTTCTTTCAGAAGCCCGTAGGACAATACCGGGCTTAAAATGTCATTTTCAATCTGCCGGTTCAGCTCATGCTGGCAGCACGGCACGGAAAGAATCACGTCCGCACCCCAGGAAACCGCCTTTGCAAGGGCATAGTCTGTTGCCGTATCGCAGGCGTGGAGCGTCACCACCATATCGACCTTCGTCATTCCTTCATACTGCGCAATGTCTCCGGTCAGGAAGTGGAGATGGTCGTAGCCATATTTCTCTGCAAGTGCGTTGCAGTGCTCGATCACATCTTCCTTCAGATCCAGTCCCACCATGCGGACCTCGTACCCTCTCATCTCATGCAGAAAATAATACATGGCAAAGGTCAGGTACGACTTCCCGCATCCGAAATCCAGAATCGTGATCTCCCGGTCTTTCGGAAGCTTCGGAAGGACATCCTCGATAAATTCCAGATACCGGTTGATCTGGCGGAATTTGTCGAATCTGGAGCGGACAATCTTTCCCTCCTGCGTCATGACTCCAAGATCACGCAGGAACGGAATATCCATTCCTTCCTTTAATATATACTGTTTCTCCCGGTTGTGGGAAAGATCCTGTTTCCCCTGATCCGGGCGTGTTACCTTTTTTCTGTTGATGGTCACTTTCCCCTTCTTGCTGATCAGCACCGATGCCCGTTCGCTTTTTGTGTCAATCTGCATCTGGCGGAAATGCTCCATCCACTCACAGGCGCGGTCCACCGCTGCCTTCGCTTCCAGATTCTCATGAAAAACCTGTTTCCCTTTAAAAATCTCAAACTGATATACGAGATTTCCTTTTTTAAGCACCGGACGGATCCGGCCCTTGAACGCTTTTTCTCTGTCTCTTGGGTTACTCAGAACCGCGGACAGAAGCTCTATGCAAAATACCTGTTCCAGGTATGCTCTCAGTTCTTCCATTTGGAACTTCCTTTCCACTTTTTTCTTGTATTATTGTAATGCGTATTCCGCCAAAACGCAAGGAGAGGATATCGAAATACCCTCTCCTGAATCTAAAGATTTCCTTATTTTTTATCTGTTTCTTCCGGTTTTGTCTCCGGCTCCGTTTTCTTGTCTTCTTTTTTCGGCGTCTGCTCCTTGATCAGCCGTCTCACCCGTGGAAAAGTAATGATTACCTTAAACAGATCGCCGTCAAGATAAAGCTCAAACGTTCCTCCCTGAAGCTCCGTCAGATTTTTCGCGATGGAAAGGCCAAGTCCGCTTCCCTCTGTGCTCCGTGATACGTCTCCCCGGATAAACCGCTCTGTCAGTTCATCGGCTGAAATATTCAGCTGCTGATCCGAAACATTTTTCAGGATAAACTTTGCCGTCCCCGGCTGGAGCATCAGATCCGCATAGACGCGGCTTCCTTCCATGGCGTATTTTGCCGCATTGTTAAAGATATTGGCAAATACCCGCCACATCCTTCTGCCATCCACCCGGACAGTTACCGGTTCATCCGGCATATTGAGGATCACTTTGATATTGCGCGCTTCAAACTTCTCCTCGTATTCTCCTTCCACCTGATAGATCAGTTCCACCAGATTCAACGTCATAAATTCTAGCTTGATATTTCCGCTGCTGACTTTTGAAGCCTCCACCACGTCTTCTGTCAGGGTCTTCAGTCTCTGGGCCTTCATCTCCAGAATGTTGAGGTAATTCTGAATTTTCGGATCCTGGAAATTTTCTCGTTTTAAGATGTCCACGTAATTGATAATGGACGTCAGCGGCGTCTTGATATCATGCGACACGTTCGTGATCAGATCAGTCTTGAGCCGCTCATCCCGGACACTTTTCTCCAGTGCACGGTTCAGGCCCTCGCCCAGCCGGTTGATCGTCTGGGCGATTTCCAGCGTTTCGCCTCTTAAATCATCCAACGGAATCTTGTAGTTTACATTTCCTTTCGCAATCTCAAGCAGCCCTTTTTTAATCTTCTGCCTTGCCAGAGCATACCTCACGAGAAATACGCCCACTCCAATATTGACCACAATGCCGATAACCATCAGCGGAGTATTTCCCCACGTAATCAGCTCTACAAGAAGGAAAGCAATGTAAGCCACCACGATTTTGGTTGTCGTCTTCTTATTTCTCCATCCATGTCTGAAAATCTCGCAGACCGCTTTCATAATACTGTTCTTCCAGAGCGTATGAGCCTTGATCCTCCGAACCATGCTCAGGTAGAACCAGAAGAAGAACAGACAGCTTACAAAAGCGATTGTTCCCGCCATCACCATAGTGTAGATCGGCAGTCCGTCTTCCCTCCAGATATCGGAAGAGTAGTAATAATCGTATGCCATCACGTACTGGGATCCCCACTCGGAAATCAGATACATGCTCATGATCCAGAATATGATTACAAATGCCGCCGCCATCTCTGTCTTCCACCGGTCGAATCCGGACAGCGCAATCTCCCCGTTCTCAGAACGGTTGCTGTGTCCGGAGATTACAGTCAGACATACAAGCAGGATAAAGAAAAGAATCAGCGTTCCCCATGCCGCCTCACACGCAATCGTGATATACGGCACAATCTCCTGATAATATTCTCTGTCACTCTCAAACTCATCCGGAACCGAGTAGGTCGTATCAACGGATGCCATAAAGACATAATTGGTATTACGTCCGATGATCCGGTGGGATTCCACAATATCCGATTTCCACTCCTGCGCGCTCTGCGCCGGATTCTCAAACGTTGACTCAAACCCGGCAAGCTTCGGTGTCACAATAACGTATGCACCTGCCTGCTTGATCTTCTCCTGATAATGATCAATCTCTTTAATATCCTGGAATTCCTGCCGGTTGGAATAAATCTCGTTCTCGTCATAGTCTACATAAATGTAACTGTAATTGGTATTTCCTTCTTCCCATCCTCCCGGCGCTTCTTTATAGTTTTGAATATCACCTGAAATCGCCGCCAGTGTGTTGGACAGGGCATGATATGCATCTGCAAGCTTTCCATTCCACCGCTCATCTGTATTTGCAAGCTCCACCAGATTTGCAGCTCCATCCAGAGAATACGGTTCCTTTAAAACTTCTTCGCCCAGCCCCAGATTCCAGCAGTCCGCATAAAGTTTCTGCCCGTTCTGATCCAGCACTTCTCCATAGCCTGCCGTATTGTAATCATCTTCCAGAAGTGCCGAAAGCTTCTCCTCATTGGAAACAAATTCACCATTTGACGCAAAGACAAGCTCTCCTGCGGACATTTTGTTCCGGAAATCATCCCCATAATAATAGTGGTAGCTTCCGTCCTCTTTCAGGCACACAATCACGGTTGTCACATAGTCATGCAGGAACTGGTCCCAGCTTTCCTGATCCGCCGCCGCGTTCTGATATCCCCGGCTCCACTGCTCCAGGTCTTTCAGCCGGTAGGCGATGCCGGAATGATTTGTCCCGTCCTGGTCCAGGCTTCCATTATCATAACGTACCACATCAATCAGCTTATCGGGATTGTAGCTTCCGTTTGTCTCGAACTTTGCTTTGGTATCCAGCTGATCCAGGACTTCCCGGGACATAGTCTTCATCCTGTTCTCAAACTGGGCAGTTGATTCATAATGGCTCTGCACCTTTTCAAACGGAATCAGATAACGAAGTCCTGCCGAGGTCCCGACCCAGACAAAGCTCACCACACTTACGACAATGCACAGGTGCGCCAGAATCAGGAGCAGTCCCTTACATGTTGCAGAATAAAACCATTTATTCATATCGTTTTTCTATCTGCTCCTTCCTAAAGCTTTTCAATTTTATATCCGACTCCCCATACGACCTTCAGATAGCGCGGGTCTTTCGGATTGATCTCAATCTTCTCACGGATATGCCTGATATGAACCGCCACGGTATTATCCGCCCCGATCGCCTCTTCGTTCCAGATGTTTTCATAGATCTGGTCGATGGAAAAGACCTTGCCCTGATTCTTTACAAGCAGGAGGAGAATATCGTACTCCGTCGGCGTCAGCTTCACAACCTCGCCGTCCACCGTCACTTCCTTGAGATCATCGTTGATGGAAAGACCTCCCACCGTGTAGATCTCTTCCTGATCTCCGGCGCCGACCGTGCTGCCAAGCTTCGTATATCTGCGGAGCTGTGACTTGACTCTCGCCACAAGCTCCAGCGGATTGAACGGCTTTGTCACATAGTCGTCGGCTCCGATATTCAGCCCGAGAATCTTGTCTGAGTCCTCTGATTTCGCTGAAAGAATGATAATCGGAAGACTCATTTTCTCCCGGATCTTCAGCGTCGCCCGGATCCCGTCAAGCCTTGGCATCATCACATCGATCACAAGCAGATCCACCTTCTCCTCATTCAGAACTTTCAGTGCCTGCTCCCCGTCATACGCTTTCAGTATCCGGTATCCTTCCTGAGACAGATAAATCTCAATCGCTTCTACAATTTCCTTATCATCATCACATACTAAAACGGTATACATCGTCTCTCACCTCTCTAATATTCCTGAAATAGAAAGCGGGCCTCCCCCCCCTTGTTTTCGCACGCAGAATCCCCGCTCTTTTTTCTACTTATTAGAATACCAGAAATTTTTTAAGAGCCAAAGCATAAATTCTTAATTGTTGATGAATATGTCCGTTTTTATTCATTGCAGGGTCCAATCAAATATGGTAAATTATTAGGAGGGGAAATTTTAAAATGGAAGAGAGGTTAGTCTATGGATACACTAAAACGTTTTATTCACTATTATAAACCTTACCGGACGGTCTTTTTTCTGGATCTGCTCTGCGCGGCTGTCATCAGTCTGATCGATCTTGTCTACCCGCAGATTCTAAGGACCGCTACAAACTCTCTGTTCACCAGAGACAGCAGCACCATCCTGAAGATGCTTCTGCCGATCGGTATCGGACTTTTCGTCATGTACACCATCCAGAGTCTCTGCAAGTACTACGTCAGCTACCAGGGACATATGATGGGTGCCAATATGGAACGGGATATGCGCCAGCAGCTGTTTGAGCACTACGAGACGCTTTCTTTTTCCTATTATAACAGCCACAATTCCGGCCAGATGATGAGCAAGCTCGTATCCGACCTGTTTGATATTGCCGAGTTTGCCCACCACGGACCGGAAAACCTGTTCATTTCACTGATCAAGATCATCGGTTCCTTTATCTTTTTATTCCTGATCAACTGGCGGCTCGCCATTCCTCTGGCAGTCATCGTTGTGATCATGTTCTTCTTCTCCCTGAAGCAGAACAAACGTATGCAGGAAACCTTTATGGAGAACCGCCGCAAGATCGGTGATGTCAATGCAAGCCTGCAGGATACCCTCGGCGGAATCCGTGTTGTGCAGTCCTTTGCAAACGAAGAAATTGAAAAGAAAAAATTCTCAAAGAGCAACCATGCGTTCCTGCTTTCCAAGGACGCCAACTATAACTGCATGGGCGGGTTCATGGGATGGAATCTGTTCTTCCAGGGCATGATGTATCTTGTCACACTGGTATTCGGCGGATATCTCATCGCACACGGACAGATGGATCCGGCGGATCTTGCCATGTATGCGCTGTATATCGGAATCTTCATCAGCCCGATCCAGATCCTTGTGGAGCTGGCAGAGATGATTCAGAAGGGATTCTCCGGATTCCGGCGTTTCCTCGATGTCATGGATACAGAGCCGTCCATTCAGGACAAGCCGGACGCAAAAGACCTGACCGATGTGAAAGGCCTTGTCTCCTACGAGGATGTATCTTTCTGTTATGATGACGATGATACACCGGTTCTCCAGAATGTGTCCTTCCAGATCCCGGCCGGCCGCTCCATCGCACTGGTAGGCCCGTCCGGCGGCGGAAAGACGACAATCTGCAACCTGCTGCCGCGCTTTTATGATGTCACAGGCGGACGCATCACCATCGACGGCAAAGATGTCCGAGGGCTGACATTAAAATCCCTTCGGAATAATATCGGAATTGTCCAGCAGGATGTCTATCTGTTCTGCGGAACCATTAAGGAAAACATTGCTTACGGAAAACCGGGCGCTTCCATGGATGAAATCGTGGACGCTGCCAAACGCGCCAATATCCATGACTTCGTCATGTCTCTGCCTGATGGCTATGACACCTATGTGGGCGAACGTGGAACAAGGCTCTCCGGCGGACAGAAGCAGCGGATCTCCATCGCGCGTGTCTTCCTGAAGAACCCGCCGATCCTGATCCTCGACGAAGCGACCAGCGCACTGGACAACGAAAGCGAACGCCATATTCAGAAGAGTCTTGAGGCTCTGGCAAAGAACCGTACTACCATCACAATCGCACACCGGCTCTCCACGATCCGGAACGCCGACGAGATTATCGTCATCACGGAAAACGGTATCGCTGAACGCGGTTCCCACCAGAATCTTCTGAAACGAAACGGCATCTACGCACACTATTACAAGATGCAGTTTGAAGGTCTGGAAACCGAAGAAATGATGTAAAACATACAGGGTAAATCCCTTAAAAATGTGCGCCTCCCAGCGCACGAAACTGCAGAAGCCGGGACTTTTCCAGTACCCCGGCTTCTGTTTTTCTTAATAATTTTTGCATTTCTTTTATAGAATCAACACATTTTAGACACATTTTCTGGTTATACTAGGACTCAGATAGTTGATAAACAAATCACTATCTCCCCCCTCATAAAGTAAGCACTTCGGAGAGATACCTCCAAGTGCCACTTTACTCTCATTCCTTTAGATAACTTATAAACAGCGAAACCCGTCAGTTGAAAGACTGACGGGTTTTCGCTGTTTATGGGTTTTGAAATACACTATATCTACTAATCATACTACTTGAATAAATACTCATATTTCCGGCGTTGCTGCAGAAGAATGTTTCGTACTCTTTTTTTGATCTCCGCCGGATAGTATGATTCTTCATCCAGAAGCCGTGTGATCACACGGTCGTCGAATGAAAAAGATACCGTTTGTCCATATAGTTCTTCTACTGCATCCAGCTGTTCCTCAAAGCTTGAGCTTATTGTTTTTGCCTGTGCCTTCGGAATCAGCTCCACAATATCCTCTCCAATGGGATAATCTACTGTCAGATCAGACAACAGGGCCGATCCATGATCAAAGATCGGACAATAATGATAGACTCCGGCCGGATCATATAGTACCGCGATATTATGCATATGCCTGTCTTCATTCAGAAACAGCGCATCTACTGTCAACATTCTGCACAGATATCTTCCGAATTCCTTTAAGCCAGTCATCTTTTCCACCTGTTCTGTCAGGAAAAGTGCTCGTTCTTTGACTCCCTGTATCTTGAATATATTTCGATACAAGCTTCCTCCATAAAAACTTCCAAACAGCCTCTCCAATGTGATCAGCTGATATCCTTTCGGCAGGAAATTTCTGCTTTTGCATCCGCAGTAGGTGCTGCTTTTATATTCAATCTTTTCTGTCTGATACATAATATACTCATTTTCATCCATATCAGAATACTTCAGAAGAGATGAAACCATATATTCCGCCAGTCCTTCATATCCGATATGGTCCGCTTTATACCAAGTACCATCCTCTTCCCATTTCAACTGATTTCCCTTGGATGATTGTATCGGGGAATTTCTCAAATCTTTTTCTAACAGTCTAACCATGATCTTTACTCCTCAATCTGAATCCAAAAATCATCCTCTGCCATCCGCCCTTCTGTTTTCTGAACAATCAGGAACGGATCATAAAATGGAAGATTCAGCTCTTCCAGCATGATTTTCATTTTATCCCGTGTCCTGGGGAAACAGCGGGATTCTAAAAATTCCTCATAATCTTTGTAGTCCGGATTTTCATTTCTTCCAAACGCACAGAAAACCGGATCCTGCACAAAATTTTTTATTTTTATTCTTTTCTGTCGTTCCTCCACATCAATCACTGTGCAAAGGCGGTCATGATACATGTATCTGAGACGAAGTGGAAATGTTTTTTCCGGTATTTCCAGTTCTTCTGCCAGCCACATCCTGTCCCAGAGAATTCCAAGCAGTACAGCCGCCGCACCCTTTACCGTCCCCCGGCTGCTTTCCCAATGTTCCACTGTCTTAACCGATACATTCATCAGATCTGCCAGTTCTTTTTGCTTCAAATGCAGTCTCTGCCGTATCACCTTTACTTCTTCTGCGGATACTGTCTTCTGTATGGCAAATTCCATATCACACCTCCGGATTTTCCTTTTATATGTCGTTTAAATGTCGTCCTTTGATATAAGTATATCTCTTTTATCCCTAAAATCAAGAAATATATTTTAAAATAACTACTAAATTTTAGTAGTGTTTGAGTTTCCTGTTAAACAAAACTGCCGTCACTGTGCATCACACAGCAACGGCATTTTTTCATTTTATGGATATCTGAAAGTTGTTTCTTTTATACGCTAAAGAATGCTATCCCATAAAGCCCGATCATCATCACAGCCAGAACACGGATAAACAAACGGCAGTTTTCTCTTCCGTAACGGAATACCAGATTCTGCGGACATACCGGAACAAGGAATAAAAAGACACCCCAGGTGGACTTAATCAGAAATTCAAGAATTCTGCTGTTCACCGTCAGATAGTTCAGCAACATCAGGACGACAGCACTCATCAGCCAGACTGCCATAAAATATCCAAATGATATGGACTCCTGCAAACGCTCGGATAACATTGCAAACCGCTTCATATTCATCCCTTCTTTCCTTTTTTTCATTATACATCTGTTTCGATAAAAAATCTACAGCCTGGCCATGATTTAATTGGACTTCAGGAATATTATCGATTCATCCGCTCTACAAACTCTTTTGGTTTCACGGTCAGTTCGGCCCACGCCGGCCTGAATCCGCTTCGTATCGCATTTCTGGCAGACCGGATATTGGACCATGCACAGCAGTAAAACGGCACTTTCCCACGTTCCAGTATTTCCAGTGCAAGGGTGCCGGTGAGTGCCGACGCAATTCCCTGACGGCGGTATTGTGGCAGTACGTCAATTCCAATCTGCCACATACTGTCGCAGTCCGCTGAACACGCTGCCAGCCCGATCAGGCGGCCGTCATTGTCATACGCTCCGACCCCAAGCACATCCAGTTCTTTTCTGCCCTCAGAAAGCGCATTTTGCCACTCCGGCCGATAAAGCTCGTGAAAATCGCTGTTTTCCAGCAGCCGCATCTCATATCGGCAGTCTCCCCTTGTGAGAGCATTCACATCCGGCAGAAAATACTCAGCCATAAAGCACACCATCATATCGTGCTTTGCAAATGCTTCATTCAGCACATGTAGATTCGGCGTCTCAAAACAGTGCTCCACCGGATATTTCTGAATATAATTCCGGACAATTTCCTCATATCTTCTATCAATGGATGCCACAATATTGTTTCCATAAGAAATCAGGTTGCACGCAAGCGGCAGTTTCAGATATCTGCGTGCATCCGGATTCTTCCTGGATGTTACAATAACCGGTTCCGTTTTCATAAAATCCTCCGGCTGACAGTTTGCGTCAACGGCAGACTGTTCCATGGCAGTCCGAAGGATCTCCTTATTTGTCATCATCGCTTTTTCCTCTCTTTTTATCAAGTTATTTTCATTGCAACTGAAGCTGCCTGCAGCAATTACGGTTCTTTTTTATAAATGCTCTGTCTTAACCGTACGGATTTGAATCAAAATACGGTTAAAAATAGCGATTGCTCTATTTCAGAGGTATTTCTTCCGATTTGAATACGGTTATCTTATTCTGAATACACACTTTTAACCGTACCAGACCGTTAAAATGAGCCCTATAAAGAGGACACGGGTAAAATCCTTTTTGTACGTATTTTGAGATTTAATCCTATATTGTGGACACAGATTTGACTGCTGTTATTATGTTGATAGCTTTGAAAAC